>DASQOS010000372.1:0-17706 GCA_035644375.1 Rhizobacter sp. | reverse complement strand
CATGGATGCGCTGTGGGTGGCCGGCCATCTCGGTATCGACACTGGCTTGGCTGGTGTAGGCCGTCGGGCTCTGGAAGCTCACGACCCCTGCGCCGCGCGCGGGCGGCGAGGTGGCGCAATTGAACGACACCTTCAGGGTGTCGCGGCTGCGTTCGAGCACCTGCTGAGTGCAAGCGCCGGCCTGTTGCGGCACCTCGCCTTTTTCGGCAGCCTCCTTGGAGATACAGGCCTGAACCGTGCTGACCTGTTCGCCGAGCCTGACCTTCTTGGCCGCCAGCGCTTCTTCCACTTGCTTGCGCTGCTCGGGCGACATCAGCGCCATCTGCTGCTGCACCTGGCGCATGGCAGCTTCGATCTGGCCGTTGTCGCTTTTCAGCGTGAAGCTGAGTTCCCACAGGCCCGGTTCGATTTTTGGCGTGTCGTTTTGCGCGGCCCCTGGACCGGCGGCAGCGGCACACAGAAAAGCAGCCGTCAGTGCGATGCCGTGTTTCATGGACATTCCCTGCAAGAAAAAGGAGTGGAGCGTGCCACTTCAGCCCGTCACTGCCGTGGCGCCGTCTCGCCTTTACATCCCCGTCGTGACCTGGCCGCGAATTTCGCCGCCTTTGTTGGCCGCGGTGTGCACGTTGGCGTACCACCTGCCGGCCAACAGGTCCGCCATCTGGGCGTCGGTCAGTGTGGTCTGGCCCTTGATGGGGCTCGCCGCGCTGGCGAAAGGCACCACCACGCCGGCGTTTTCCCCCGGCATGGCCGGGCCGTGGAAGTGCGCTGCGGTGGCTGGGCCCGTCAGGTCGGAATAGGTCAGCGTCCAGCTCAGCACTTTGGTGTCCTTGTCCAGCTTGGCCTCCAGCGTGCCCTTGCCGGGGCTGCCGTTGGGTGGCACTTCGGCCGAGCCCGACAGCGTGGCCTTGAAGTCGGCGCTGTTGGTCTTGGGCGACGACATGGCGCAGGCGCTGAGAACGACGGCGGCGGCCAGCAGGCTGCCTTTGAGCATCTGGGTGTAGTTCTTGTTGATCATGTTCTTCTCCTTCAGGTGGGTGGATGCGGCGCACTGCGCCAAAACCCGCGCAGGCGCGAGCTCCGCGTTATGTCATCCCGGCGTGCAACTGACCACCATGGCCGTGTTGTGCGAAGGGTGTTGTGTCGCCTGGGTGCCGCATCACATCAACAAGGGTGGGGCGGACACGCCAGGCTCTTCGACCGGCGCGGGCGGGCCGCCGGGTTGCGGCGGGTCTTCCACGTCGGGCGCAACCGGGCCCGGCCTGGGTTTGGGTGGAACGCCCGTCGGCGGCACGTGCGGCGGAACCGGCGGCGTCGTGTGGGCACGGAGGGGATGACAGGCCATCATTGCGGTTCCAGTGGGCGACGCCAAACAACAGCAGACCTTCGAGCGGCGTCGGCTCGGCAGGACATGTCGAAGGGCTCGACTTTGTTCGGACCGACCTGACGGGTCTGTCGGCCAGCGTGGAAAACCGTGTAGGACGATGCGCAGCGGCCCGGCCCGCGCTGGCAAAGCGGTTCGACACCGCGGCGGTGGTCCCTGGTAGATTGCGCCCCATGAACGAACCGAGCGCGAGCGAACTGAGTTTCTTCTGGCACGACTACGAAACCTTCGGCCGCGTGCCGAGGCGCGATCGGCCGGCGCAGTTTGCCGGCATCCGCACCGATGCCGATCTGAACGAAATCGGCGCGCCGCTGATGCTTTATTGCCAGCCCGCGCCGGACTTCCTGCCCGATCCCGAGTCCTGTTTGCTGACCGGCATCGTGCCGCAAACCTGTCTCGAACTCGGCCTGCCCGAACACAGGTTTGCCGACGCCATCGAAAAAGAGTTGGCCCGGCCGGGCACCATCGGCGTGGGCTACAACTCGATCCGCTTCGATGACGAGGTGACGCGCCACCTGTTCTGGCGCAACCTGATCGATCCGTATGCACGCGAGTGGCAAAACCAGTGCGGGCGCTGGGATCTGCTGGACGTCGTGCGCGTCACGTCCGCGTTGCGGCCCGAGGGCATCGAGTGGCCGCGGCATGAAGACGGCAAGCCGTCCTTCAAGCTGGAACACCTGAGCCGGGCCAACGGGCTGCTGCACGAGGCGGCGCACGATGCCTTGTCGGACGTGCGCGCGACGATCGCTTTGGCGCGCCTCATCAAGACTCGCCAGCCCAAGCTGTGGGACTTCTGTCTGCGCCTGCGCAAGAAAGAAGAGGTCGTGAAGGAGATGGGCGTGGGCCGTCCGTTTCTTCATGTCTCGGGCATGTACGGCACCGAGCGCGGCGGGCTTGCGCTGGTATGGCCGCTGGCCCCGCACCCGTCGAACAAGAACGAGATCATCGTGTGGGACCTGGCCAGCGACCCGACAGAGTTGTTCACGCTCGGCGTCGAGGCCGTGCGCCAACGCATGTTCAGCAAGACCGAAGACCTGCCGGAAGGCACGACGCGCTTGCCCATCAAGACCATCCACATCAACAAGTCGCCCATCGTCGTCGGCAACCTGAAGACGCTCAGCACCGATGTGGCCACGCGCTGGGGGCTGGACATCGAGCAGGCCCTGCGGCATGCCGAACTGGCCGGCACGAACGGCAAGCTGCTGGCTGGCATGTGGCCTGCGGTGTTCGATCGGCCGGCACCGGACACGAAGCCCGATGTCGACGAAGACCTGTACGGCGGTTTCGTCGGCAACGAAGACCGGCGCGCGTTGCAGCGATTGCGCACGCTGAGCCCCGAGCAGCTGGCCGACAAGCGCCCCGGGTTTGCGGACGCGCGACTGAACGAGTTGTTCTTTCGCTACCGCGCGCGCAACTTTCCGGCCACGCTCAATGCAGCCGAACAGGCGCAGTGGCAAGAGCATTGCGCCCACCGTTTGCACGATGGCGCGGGCGGCGCGATGAGCCTGACCGCGTTCTTCGAGCGCATCGACGTGCTGCAGGAAACCGCCGATGAGCGCGGGCAAGACATTCTGGGCGTGCTGGTGGACTACGCGACCGAGATCGCGCCGGAGCGCGACTGATTCCTAAGCGGTGACGTACAGGTCGACGTAGTCGTTGACCGGCATCGCTTCAAGCGCCTGCTGGTTCAGCGACACGGCCAGGATGGCGTCTTGCTGCCAGGGCGCGAAACGGCGCGCCAGGTTGCGGCGGAATTTGGCTTCCAGCAGAGGTATGCCGGCCGCGCGGCGCAGCCGGTGGCCGATCGGGTATTCGCAGACGATTTCGGCCAGCTTGCTGGCGTCGTTGAACTCGACGGTCAGTGCGTTGGCGATCGATCGTTTGTCCGGGTCGAGGTAGTCGGCGCTGAACTGCTTGTCTTCCACGCAAACGATCTTCTCGCGCAGCACATCGATGCGCGGGTCGCGCGCCACCACGTCTTCGTAGTCGTCGGCGGTCAGGCGGCCGAACAGGATCGGCACCGCCACCATGTACTGGATGCAGTGGTCACGGTCTGCCGGGTTGTTCAGCGGGCCCTGCTTGTCGATGATGCGCAGGCAGGCTTCGTGCGTACGAACCGTGATCTTCTGGATGTCGGCCGCACTGCGACCCGAGGTGGCGAGCGCGCGGTGAATGTCCATGGCGCACTCCACCGCCGTTTGGCTGTGGAACTCGGCCGGGAAGCTGATCTTGAACAGCACGTTTTCCATCACGTAGCTGCCATACGGCCGCTGGAACCTGAACGGCTTGCCCTTGAACAGCACGTCGTAGAAGCCCCAGCCCTTGGCCGACAGCACGCTCGGGTAACCCATCTCGCCGGTCTTGGCCATCAGCGCCAGACGCACGCCGCGGCTGGTGGCGTCGCCCGCCGCCCAGCTCTTGCGGCTGCCGGTGTTGGGCGAGTGGCGGTAGGTGCGCAGGCTTTGGCCATCGACCCAGGCCAGCGACACGGCGTTGAGGATCTCGTCGCGGCTCAGCCCCAGCATGTGTGCCACGACGGCGGTAGAGGCCACCTTGACCAGCACCACGTGATCGAGACCGACCTGGTTGAACGAGTTCTCGAGTGCCAGACAACCCTGGATCTCGTGCGCCTTGATCATGCAGGTCAGCACGTCGCGCATCAGCATCGGCTTCTTGCCGTGGGCGAGCGCCGTGCGGCTGAGCCAGTCGGCCGTCGCGAGGATGCCGCCGAGGTTGTCGCTGGGGTGGCCCCATTCGGCGGCGAGCCAGGTGTCGTTGAAATCCAGCCAGCGGATCATCGTGCCGATGTTGAAGGCAGCCTGGACGGGATCGAGCTGATACGGCGTGCCCGGCACCTTGGCGCCATTCGGCACCACCGTTCCGGCGACCACCGGCCCGAGCAGCTTGGTGCAGGCGGGGTAGGCCAGCGCTTCCAGCCCGCAGCCCAGCGTGTCGATCAAGCAGTGGCGTGCGGTGTCGTAGGCGAGCGGACTCTTGATCTGGTACTGGCTGACGTAATCGACGATGTCGACCAGGACCGAGTCCGGCTCCGGCCGGACGTTGCAGGCGGGTGCTGACATCGGCTGCTGCTTGTCGCGTGGAATGGTCGGGTCTTACTTGGCGGCCGTGTCGTGGGCAGCACGCTGCTTTTCATGCACGCAGTCGTCGACCAGACGCTTGCCGGCCTTCACGTCCATCAGCATCGACTTGTTGGCGATCTGCAGCAGCAGCGTCTGTCCCTTCACGTCTTCCAGACGCAGGGCACCGGTGGACGACAGGGTGGGCTTCATCGTGAAGGTGCTCTTGCCGAATTTGACGTCCACATAGCCCGGCGTTTTCGGGTTCATGCCGACGTCGATGGTTTGCTTGAAATCGCATTCGTAGGGGCCGTAGAAGGTGCGCTCGGCGGCGTCGAGCTGGGCCTGGTCGGCCGCAGGGAGCGCCTTCTCGGCGACCAAGGAACGCTTGGCAGATGCCTTGGCGGCAGGTTTGGCGGGCGCGGTCTGGGCCATGGCGGACAAACTGGCAAAGGCAATGAGGGTCGCGAAGGCAGCGGTGCGGATCATGGAATCACTCCTGGGTTGAAGAGGCACGGATTGTGAAGCGCTCTGGGGCCGCTGAACTCACGGCCTGTCCCTCAATGCAACAAATTGCAGATCTTCGGGTCCGGTGTAGTTGGCACTGGGGCGGATGATCTTGCCATCCATGCGCTGCTCGACGACGTGTGCGCTCCAACCCGACGTGCGTGAAATCACGAACAAGGGCGTGAACATGGCGGTCGGCACGCCCATCATGTGGTAGCTCACGGCGCTGAACCAATCGAGGTTCGGAAACATTTTCTTGGCATCCCACATCACCGACTCGAGCCGCTCGGCGATGGCGTACATCTTCATGCTGCCGGCGTCGTGCGAAAGTTGGCGCGCCACCTCTTTGATGACCTTGTTGCGCGGGTCGCTCACCGTGTACACCGGATGGCCGAAGCCGATCACGACTTCTTTGCGCGCGACGCGCTCGCGCACGTCGGCCTCGGCCGCGTCGGGCGTGGCGTAGCGCTTTTGCACTTCAAATGCCATCTCGTTGGCGCCGCCGTGCTTCGGGCCGCGCAAGGCGCCGATGGCGCCGGTGACGGCCGAGTACAGGTCGCTGCCGGTGCCGGCGATCACACGGGCGGTGAAGGTCGAGGCATTGAACTCATGCTCCGCGTACAAGACCATCGAGGTGTGCATCGCGCGCACCCAGGCATCGCTGGGCGGCTGGCCATGCAACAGGTGAAGAAAGTGGCCGCCGATGCTGTCGTCGTCGGTCTCTACGTCGATGCGGCGGCCATGGTGGCTGAAGTGATACCAGTACAGCAGCGCCGACCCCAGGCTCGCCATCAGCCGGTCTGCGGCGTCGAGGGCGCCGGGCAGGGCATGCTCGTCCTGCTCGGGAAAAGCGCAGCCGAGCAGCGAGGTGGCGCTGCGCATCACGTCCATCGGGTGCGTGCTGGCCGGCAGCGTTTGCAGTGCAGTCTTGACGCTGGCTGGCAAGCCGCGCAGGCTCTTCAGCCGCAGTTTGTAGGCGGCCAGTTCGGCCAGGTTGGGCAGCTTGCCGTACAGCAACAGGTAGGCGATTTCTTCAAACTCGCAGCTGGCGGCCACGTCCAGGATGTCGTAGCCGCGGTAGTGCAAGTCGTTGCCGCTGCGCCCGACCGAGCACAAGGCGGTGTTGCCGGCCACCACGCCGGACAGCGCCACGGACTTCTTGGGCTTGGGCGCGCTGGCAGCAGCCGTCTCGGACATCACGGGTGCTCCTTCGGGGAACGGCTCGCAAACAGCTGGTCCAGCTTGTCCTCATAGGCGTGATAACCGAGGTACTGGTACAGCTCGGTGCGCGTCTGCATCTCGGGCACCAGGTTCTTTTGCGTGCCTTCGTGGCGCAGCGTCTGATAGAAGTTGAGCGCGGCCTTGTTCATCGCGCGGTAGGCGCCACAGCAATACAGGGCGATGTCGACATCGACCGACGCCAGTTCGCCGAGCGTGAACAGCGGCGTCTGGCCGAACTCGGTGAGGTTGGCCAGGATCGGCACCTTCACCGCCTGCTTGAACTGGGCATAGGTGGCCAGCTCGGTGATGGCCTCGGGGAAGATCATGTCGGCTCCGGCTTCGACATAGGCGCAGGCCCGGTCGATGCCGGCCTGGATGCCTTCGGCCGCAATGGCATCGGTGCGCGCCATGATGACGAAGCCCGGGTCGGTGCGTGCATCGACGGCTGCCTTCACGCGGTCCACCATTTCTTGCAGGCTCACCACTTCCTTGCCGGGCCGGTGCCCGCAGCGTTTGGCGCCGACCTGGTCTTCCAGATGCACCGCCGCCGCACCCGCTTTCTGAAACGAACGAATCGTGCGCGCGATGTTGAACGCACTGCCCCAGCCGGTGTCGATGTCGACCAGCACCGGCAGCGTCGTCACATCGGTGATGCGCCGCAGATCGATCAACACGTCTTCCATCGTGCTGATGCCCAGATCGGGCATGCCGAGCGAATTGGCCGCCACGCCACCACCCGAGATGTAGAGCGCCTGGTAGCCGGTCGCTTCGGCCATGCGGGCCGCGTAGGCGTTGATGGCACCGACCACTTGCAGTGGCCGCTCCTTGTTCACTGCCTCGCGAAAGCGGGCGCCTGCCGACGAACTCATGCGGTCTCCGTGAAAAAAGCGGCGCGCGCCTGGGCCGGCAAGGGCTGGCCCGTGCGGTCGTCGCGTTCAAGCAGGTGCCAGAAGTAGCGGTAGCTGGCGCGGTCGTGCAGCGTCTGGCGGTGGCTGATCGGCGCCCAATCGGCCGCTTGTGCGGCGAGCAATATTTCAAGCGCCTGATCGGTTTCTGCCGCCGTGGGCGCAAAGGCTTCGACGATCGGGCGAATCTGGTCCGGATGGATGCTCCACATGCGCAGGTAACCCAAGCTGCGCGCTGCCTTGTGCACCGCCTCTTGCAGCAGGTCGAGTTTCTTGAACTCGGTCACCACACAGTGCGATGGCGTCTTGCTGTGTGCATGACAGGCCGCGGCAATTTCCAGCTTGGCCCGAATCACCAACGGATGCTCGAACTGGCCTGTGGCACTCATGCCCGCCAGCGGAATGGCACCGCGGTGCGCCGAGACGAAATCCATCAGCCCGAACGACAGAGATTCGATGCGCGGATGCGCGGCGATGCGCTCGACCTCGCGCAATGCGCCGTGGGTTTCTATCAGCACGTGCACCGGCAAAGGCTTCGTGTACCCGTGTTCGCGCAGGGCACAGTCGACGGCATCGACGGCCTGTTGAACCTGCGCAATGCCATTGACCTTGGGCACCATCAGGTAGGCCAGGCGTGCGCCTGCGTGTTTGACCAGCGTGTTCACGTCGGCATCGAAGCTGGTGTGGTCCACCGGATGGACGCGCGCGCCGACGCGGCCATGTGCGTTGCGCGACGACGTGATGAGTTCGGCCACCCGTTGCGCGTGTTCGTTCTCGCCGCCCACTGGAGCGCCGTCTTCACAGTCCAGCGTCACGTCGAACACCGGCCCCATGTCGGCCTGCAACTGCAGGCTCTTGTGCATGCGCGACTCGACTCCCGCGTAGTGATCGCACACCGGAAGAGAGGGGGCGATGTCGGCGCTGCCGAACAAGGCTTGTCGAGGATGCACTTTGGCGGCGGTCATGAACAAAGTCGAAGCAAATGAAGTCGAAAAAAAACCGGCAAGCGACACCTGCCGGTTTGGTGTGTGCAGCGGGTCAGCGCTGACGTGGCGCTCACAGCAGGTGCTTCACGCCCTCTTGTTCTTCCAGCAGTTCTTTCAAGGTGAGGTTAATCCGTTCCTGGCTGAAAGCGTCGATGGGCAAACCCTCAACCAGCTTGTACTCGCCCTGGGTGGTGGTCACCGGGTAGCCGAAGATCACGTCCTTCGGAATGCCGTAGTCGCCGTTGGACGCAATGCCCATCGTGACCCATTTGCCGTTGCTGCCGAGAGCCCAGTCGCGCATGTGGTCGATGGCGGCATTGGCGGCCGACGCGGCAGAGCTCAGGCCGCGCGCGTCGATGATCGCCGCGCCGCGCTTGCCCACGGTGGGCAAGAAAGTGTCCTTGTTCCACACGTCATCGTTGATCATCGCCTTGACGGACTGGCCGTCGATCGTCGCAAAACGGTAGTCGGCATACATCGTCGGCGAGTGGTTACCCCAGACGGCGAGCTTTTCAATGCTGGCAACCGGCTTGTCGGTCTTGGCGGCGATCTGGCTGAGCGCCCGGTTGTGGTCCAGGCGCAGCATCGCGGTGAAATGCTGGCGCGGCAGATCGGGTGCGCTTTTCATCGCGATGTAGGCATTGGTGTTGGCCGGGTTGCCCACCACCAGCACGCGCACGTCGCGGCTGGCCACGGCGTTCAAGGCCTTGCCCTGCACGGTGAAGATCTGCGCATTGACGGCCAGCAGGTCCTTGCGTTCCATGCCCGGGCCGCGTGGACGAGCGCCGACCAGCATTGCGTAGTCGGCGTCCTTGAAGGCGGCGTTGGCGTCGCTGTGCGCCTCCATGCTGGCCAGCAGCGGGAAGGCGCAATCATCGAGTTCCATCATCACGCCCTTGAGCGCCTTCTGGGCTTTCTCGTCCGGGATGTCGAGCAGCTGCAACACCACCGGCTGGTCCTTGCCGAGCATTTCGCCCGAGGCAATGCGAAACAGCAGGGCATAGCCAATCTGGCCGGCAGCACCGGTGACCGCGACGCGAACGGGTTTTTTGCGCATGGGTTTAACTCCGGAAGAAAAAGTGTTCAGTCAAGAAAAGGAAAATGAACGAAAGCACGGCGGAGTGCTGCAGGACAGGCGAAGTGTAGGAGAGTCCAACAGTCCATAAGCGGTTTCCCATGGATGGCCCCGTTGTCTTGATGCGATGTATTCAGGCCACCGATGTTTCGGGCCTGCAGCAAGCTGGGCTGGGGACGTGCTGCTTCATAACAGGCAGGTGTGGAACGACTCGAACGAATATCCTTGCAGCTTATGGATTAACGATAAATGATGCTGAATGTCGGCCGCGGGGCTGTTGCGTTGCAATAAAATCTTCAGGTTTTACTTGGAACTCGGAAGGTCAGAGGAACATGACACAGACGACGAAGCAGGCACCCGGAAAAATGCGTCTCATCGACGCCACCCAATACCGTCTTCCCCCGGCCGGCGTGGTGTCGATCCTGCACCGCGTGAGCGGCGTGTTGATGTTCGTGTTGATGCCCTTCGTCATCTGGATGTTCGACACCAGCCTCACTTCCGAAATCACCTACGGCCAGTTCACCAGCGTCTTTGTCGGCGGCGCCGGGTTCGTGCCTGCCTGGTTTTTCAAGCTGATGGTGCTGGGATTGATCTGGGCTGTGCTGCATCATTTCATCGCGGGGCTGCGCCATTTGTGGATGGACATGACGCATGCGGTCAGCAAAGAGTTCGGGCGCAATTCGGCGCTGTTCACCTTGGGCCTGAGCCTCGTGCTGACGCTGTTGCTTGGCTTCAAGCTGTTTTTCTGAGACCCCGAGCCATGACCCAAGACTTCGGCACCAAGCGCATCGTCGTCGGCGCGCACTATGGTTTGCGCGATTGGCTGGCCCAACGGGTGACCGCCGTCGTGATGGCGATTTTCACCGTGGCGCTGATCATTCAAATCCTCTGGCCCTGGTACGAAAGAGACGCAGAGGGTGAACGTGTTCACGATGCGGCCGGAGGCTTCGTCCAGATCACCGGCTACGCGAAATGGGCCGGCATTTTTTCAATGCAATGGATGAAGGTGCTGACCTTCGTCGTCATCGTGTCCATGCTGTACCACGTGTGGGTCGGCATGCGCGACGTGTTCATGGATTACGTGCACCCGGTTGTGGCGCGTCTTGCGCTGCAGGTGTTCACCATCGTGTGGCTGGTCGGCTGTACGGGATGGGCGGTTCAAGTGCTGTGGAGGCTTTAAGGTGAGTTCACGTCGTTCGTCGGTGGCACAGCGCAAGTTTGATGTGGTGATCATCGGCTCCGGGGGCGCCGGCATGCGGGCCTCGCTGCAGCTGGCGATGGCCGGTCTGAATGTGGTGGTGCTGTCGAAGGTGTTTCCCACCCGCTCGCACACGGTGGCCGCGCAAGGCGGCATCGGCGCGTCGCTCGGCAACATGTCCGAGGACAACTGGCACTTCCACTTCTACGACACCGTCAAGGGCGGCGACTGGCTGGGCGACCAGGACGCGATCGAGTTCCTGTGCCGCGAGGCGCCCAAGGTGGTCTACGAGCTCGAGCACTTCGGCATGCCGTTCGACCGCAACGCCGACGGTACGATCTACCAGCGGCCGTTCGGCGGGCACACCGCGAACTACGGTGAAAAGCCGGTGCAGCGCGCCTGCGCGGCGGCCGACCGCACCGGGCACGCGATGTTGCACACGCTGTACCAGCAGAACCTGAAGGCGCGCACCAATTTCTTCGTCGAGTGGATGGCGCTCGACCTGATCCGCGACGCCGCAGGCGACGTCGTCGGTGTCACCGCGCTGGAAATGGAAACCGGCGAAACCTACATCCTCGAAGCCAAGGCGGTGATGCTGGCCACCGGCGGGGCGGGGCGCATCTTCGCGGCATCGACCAATGCCTTCATCAACACCGGCGACGGCCTGGGCATGGCGGCGCGCGCCGGCATCCCGCTCGAGGACATGGAGTTCTGGCAGTTCCACCCGACCGGCGTGGCCGGCGCCGGCGTGCTGCTGACCGAAGGCTGCCGCGGCGAAGGCGCCATTTTGCGCAACGGCAACGGCGAGCGCTTCATGGAACGCTACGCGCCGACGCTGAAAGACCTGGCGCCGCGCGACTTCGTCTCGCGCTGCATGGACCAGGAGATCAAGGAAGGACGCGGCTGCGGGCCGAACAAGGATTACGTGGTGCTCGACATGACCCACCTGGGGGCCGAGACCATCATGAAGCGCCTGCCGTCGGTGTTCGAGATCGGGCTCAATTTCGCCAACGTCGACATCACGCGCGAACCGATTCCGGTGGTGCCGACCATCCATTTCCAGATGGGCGGCATCCCGACCAACCTGAACGGTCAGGTCGTGGCGCCGCAAAACGGCGACCCGATGGCGGTGGTCAACGGCTTGTATGCGGTGGGCGAGTGCGCCTGCGTCAGCGTGCATGGCGCCAACCGCCTGGGCACCAACTCTCTGCTCGACCTGGTGGTGTTCGGCCGCGCGGCCGGCAACTACATCGCAGCCAGCGGTTTGAAGGAGGCGAGCCACAAACCCTTGCCGGCCGGTGCAGCCGATGCCACGCTGGCGCGGCTGGCCCGCTTGGATGCCTCGACCTCGGGTGAGTACTGCCAGGACGTGGCGGCGGCCATTCGCACCGCGATGCAGACGCATGCCGGGGTCTTTCGCACCACCGCGCTGCTGAACGAAGGCGTCAGGCAGATGAAGGCGATTGCCGAGCGGGTGAAGGGAATTCATCTGACCGACAAGTCCAAGGTCTTCAACACCGCGCGCATCGAGGCGCTGGAGATCGAGAACCTGATCGAGGTGGCGCTGGCCACCATCGTGTCGGCGGCAGCGCGCACCGAAAGCCGCGGCGCACACACGGTCGATGAATACGCCGATTCGCCGGAGTTTCCGAACGGCCGCAACGATGTCGACTGGCTGAAGCACACACTCTGGTACCACGACGGCGACGCCGGTCGCCTGGACTACAAGCCGGTGCGCATGAAGCCGCTGACGGCGGAGTCGATTCCACCCAAGATTCGGACCTTCTGACGCCGGTGCTCCCGAGAACACACCATGACATTGCGCACCTTTTCGATCTACCGCTACGACCCCGACACCGACGCCAAGCCGCGCATGCAAACGCTGCAGGTCGAACTCGACGGCAGCGAGCGCATGCTGCTCGATGCGCTGATGAAGCTGAAACGGGTCGACCCGACGATGAGCTTTCGCCGCTCGTGCCGCGAAGGCGTGTGTGGTTCGGATGCGATGAACATCAACGGCAAGAACGGCCTGGCCTGCCTCACCAACATGCTCACGCTGAAGGACCCGATCGTGCTGAAGCCGCTGCCCGGCCTGCCGGTGGTGCGCGACCTGATCGTCGACATGACGCAGTTCTTCACCCAATACCACTCGATCAAGCCTTATCTGGTCAACAACACCATGGCGCCGGAGAAGGAGCGCCTGCAGACACCGCAGGAGCGCGACGAACTGAACGGGCTGTACGAGTGCATCTTGTGCGCGAGCTGCTCCACCGCCTGCCCCAGTTTCTGGTGGAACCCGGACAAGTTCGTCGGGCCGGCCGGCCTGCTGCAGGCCTATCGCTTCATCGCCGACAGCCGCGACCACGACACCGGGGCGCGACTCGACAATCTGGAAGACCCGTACCGGCTGTTTCGCTGCCATACCATCATGAACTGTGTGGATGTCTGCCCCAAGGGGCTGAACCCGACCCGGGCGATTGGCAAGATCAAAGAACTGCTGGTGCGCCGTGCGGTGTAGCGGCAGCCCGTGCCCATGAACGCTCCGGTCGAGCCGTCCACCACTGTCGACGCCCGGGCGCTCAGCAAGCTGAAGTGGCGCTGCCGGCGCGGCCTGCTGGAGAACGATTTGTTCATCGAGCGCTTCTTTCGGCACCACGAAGCGTCGTTGACGCAAAAGCAGGCCCGGGGCTTGCTGGTGCTGATGGACCTGGGCGACAACGATCTGCTGGATTTGTTGCTGAGGCGCAAGGAGCCGGAAGGCGCACTTGTCAGAGACGAGGTATTGGAGGTGCTGCGGCTGATGCGGGCCTTCAATCATTGAGTGTTTTGTCTGGAATCTACTTGCAAGGAATGGCCATGGTCCCTTCAGATGTCAAAGCCACGCTGTCGTTCTCGGATGGCAGCCCCCCGATGGACCTTCCCGTCTACAAGGGAACCATCGGCCCGGACGTCATCGACATCCGCAAGCTCTACGGCCAGACCGGCAAGTTCACCTACGACCCGGGCTTTTTGTCCACGGCGTCCTGCCAGTCGACCATCACCTACATCGACGGTGACAAGGGGGAGTTGCTGTACCGCGGCTATCCGATCGAACAGGTGGCCACGAACTGCGATTACCTGGAGACCTGCTACTTGCTGCTGAAGGGCGAATTGCCCAATCCGACGCAGAAGGACGACTTCGTCAAGCTGGTGACCAACCACACGATGGTCAACGAGCAGATGCAGTTCTTTCTGCGGGGCTTTCGCCGCGACGCACACCCGATGGCCATCATGACCGGCCTGGTCGGCGCGCTGTCGGCCTTCTATCACGACAGCACCGACATCAACAACCCGACGCACCGCGAGATTTCCGCCGTGCGCCTGATCGGCAAGATGCCCACGCTGGTGGCGATGGCCTACAAGTACACCATCGGCCAGCCCTATATTTACCCGAAGAACGATCTCACGTACTCGGCCAACTTCATGCGCATGATGTTTGCCACGCCGTGCGAGGAGTACACGCCGAACGACGTGCTGGTGCGCGCCATCGACCGCATCTTCATCCTGCACGCCGACCACGAGCAAAACGCGTCCACCTCGACGGTCCGGCTCTGCGGCTCATCCGGCACCAACCCGTTCGCCGCCATTGCGGCCGGCGTGGCCTGCCTTTGGGGTCCGGCGCACGGCGGTGCCAACGAGGCGGCGCTGAACATGCTGGAAGACGTTCAGCGCATGGGTGGCATCGAGAAAATAGGCGAGTTCATCAAACAGGTCAAAGACAAGAACTCCGGTATCAAGCTGATGGGTTTCGGGCATCGCGTCTACAAGAACTACGACCCCCGCGCCAAGCTGATGCGCGAGACCTGCTACGAGGTGCTGAACGCGCTCGGGCTGCAAAACGACCCGCTGTTCAAGCTGGCGATGGCGCTGGAGAAGATCGCCCTGGAAGACGAGTATTTCGTGGCCCGCAAGCTCTACCCGAACGTCGATTTCTATTCCGGCATCGTGCAGCGCGCCCTCGGCATCCCGGTGAGCCTGTTCACCGCGGTGTTTGCCCTGGCGCGCACCGCCGGCTGGATCGCCCAATTGAACGAAATGATTGCCGATCCGGAATACAAGATCGGTCGCCCGCGTCAGCTGTTCCATGGGGCAACGCAACGCAATGTCATGCCGATCGACAAACGGCTTTGAGGCCTGTGACCGCGCGGCGGTTCTCGGCAAAAACCCCGGCCTGGTGCCGGGGTTTTTGCTTGCAAGCGCCTAAAATCACGGTCTTTGCCGGGAATCGACGAAAAGAGCCATGGGCCGCACGCTGTACGACAAGATCTGGGACGAGCACGTAGTCCATCTCGAAGAGGACGGCACGACCGTGCTCTACATCGACCGCCATCTGGTGCATGAGGTGACCAGCCCGCAAGCATTCGAAGGCCTGGACCTGACCGGTCGCAAGGTGTGGCGGGTGTCGGCCAATTTGGCGGTCAGCGACCACAACGTGCCGACCACCAACCGTTCGCAAGGCATTGCCGACCCGATCTCGCGCCTGCAGGTCGATACGCTCGACCAAAACTGTGATCGCCTGGGCATCACGCAATTCAAGATGAACGACAAGCGCCAGGGCATCGTTCACGTGATCGGGCCCGAGCAGGGCGCGACCTTGCCGGGCATGACGGTGGTGTGTGGCGATTCCCACACCTCAACCCACGGCGCCTTCGCGGCGCTGGCCCACGGCATCGGCACCAGCGAGGTCGAACACGTGCTGGCCACGCAGACCCTGCTGGCGCACAAGGCGAAGAACCTGCTGATCCAGGTGGAAGGCGCCTTGCCGCGGGGCTGCGGGGCCAAGGACATCGTGTTGGCGGTCATCGGCAAGATCGGAACGGCCGGCGGCAATGGCCACACGATCGAGTTCGCGGGCTCGGCGATCCGCGCTCTCAGCATGGAAGGGCGCATGACGGTGTGCAACATGGCCATCGAGGCCGGCGCGCGTGCCGGCCTGGTGGCGGTGGATGACACGACGATCAACTATGTGAAGGGACGGCCGTTCTCGCCGACCGGCGTCGAGTGGGAGCACGCCGTGGCCTACTGGTTGACGCTGCGTTCCGATGCCGATGCCAGCTTTGACCGCGTGGTGGAACTCGACGCGTCGCAGATTCGGCCGCAGGTCACCTGGGGCACCTCGCCGGAAATGGTGCTGTCGATCGAAGACCGTGTACCGGACCCGGAGCGCGAAAAAGACCCGAACAAGCGCAATGCCATGGAACGGGCACTGCAGTACATGTCGCTGGAGCCGAACAAGCCGATCTCCGACATCCGCATCGACAAGGTGTTCATCGGTTCGTGCACCAATTCGCGCATCGAAGACCTGCGCGAAGCCGCGGTGGTGGTGCGGCGTCTGGGCGGAAAGATTGCTGCCAACGTCAAGCTCGCGATGGTGGTGCCCGGCTCCGGCCTGGTGAAGGAACAGGCCGAGCGTGAGGGCCTGGATCAGATTTTTCTCGGGGCTGGCTTCGAGTGGCGCGAACCCGGCTGCTCGATGTGCCTGGCGATGAATGCGGACCGCCTGGAGCCAGGTGAGCGCTGCGCTTCGACCTCCAACCGCAATTTTGAAGGGCGCCAGGGAGCCGGCGGCCGAACCCATCTGGTGAGCCCGGCCATGGCTGCTGCCGCGGCCATGGAGGGCCATTTCGTCGATGTGCGTCGCATTGCTTGAGCTCGGCCGGAACCCAGAAGCAGTCATCATGCAGGCACTCAAAATTCATCGCGGGTTGGTGGCACCGATCGACCGGGAGAACGTCGACACCGATGCGATCATTCCCAAACAATTCTTGAAGTCGATCAAACGGTCGGGCTTCGGCCCCAACCTGTTTGACGAATGGCGTTACCTCGACCATGGCGAACCCGGGCAAGACCCCGCGACACGTCGGCCGAACCCTGATTTCGTGCTGAACCAGCCGCGCTACAAAGGCGCGTCGGTGCTGCTGGCACGCCAGAATTTCGGTTGCGGTTCGTCGCGTGAACATGCGCCTTGGGCGCTCGGTCAGTACGGCTTTCGTGTGCTGATTGCACCGAGCTATGCAGACATCTTTTTCAACAATTGCTTCAAGAGTGGGCTGCTGCCCGTGGTTCTGCCTGAACTGGCGGTGAACCGCCTGTTCGACGAGGTGCTGGCCTTCGTCGGCTATGAGTTGACGGTGGATGTCGAGCGCCAGGTCGTGGTCAAGCCCGATGGGACCGAACTGACATTCGATCTCCAGCCGTTTCGCAAGTACTGCCTGGTCAACGGCTTCGACGACATCGCATTGACCTTGCGCCACGCTGACAAGATCAAGGCATTCGAGGCCGAGCGACTGCTGAAAAAGCCTTGGCTCGCGCATCGCCTGTGAGGCATGAAGCCTGTGCATTACAGCCGCATCTACCTGTTGATGTTGCGACATTGGTGGCTGACTTTCGTGCTGATGGGTGTGAGCTTCGTGGCCTTCGGGTTGGCGTCGCTGAACCTGCTGCACCTGGTGAGTGCGAACCTGGCCTTTCTGTCGACTTACGGCTGGGACGCGGTCCAGGAAGGTGCCTTGTGGCAACTGCTTGAACTGGTGGGGTTGGGGTATGGCGCCGCGGCGTGCTACGTTGCGTTCAAGCTGTGTGAGAAGGTGCTCGTCGAGCGGATTGCCGTCGACAAAAGCAAAGGAACTGATTCGTGAAGATAGCGGTCCTGCCGGGCGACGGCATAGGTCAAGAAATCATGGCCGAGGCACTCAAGGCGCTGGCCTGCCTCGACCTGCCCTTCGAGCTGGAACAAGCCAAGGTGGGTGGTGTCGCCTATGCCGCGCATGGCCATCCCTTGCCCGACAGCAGCTTGAAGCTCGCCAAAGCAGCCGACGCTGTGTTGTTTGGTGCCGTCGGCGACTGGCAGTACGACACGCTGGAACGCCAGCTGCGGCCGGAACAAGCCATTCTGGGCCTGCGCAAGAACCTGGAGCTGTTTGCCAATTTCCGCCCGGCCATTTGCTACCCGGAGCTGACGCACGCGTCGACCTTGAAGCCCGAAGTGGTGGCGGGTTTGGATTTGCTGATCATTCGGGAACTGACGGGAGACATCTACTTTGGCCAACCGCGCGGACGCCGGGCTGCGCCCGATGGCGCGTTCGCCGGGCACGACGAAGCCTTTGACACGATGCGCTACTCGCGTCCCGAGATCGAGCGCATTGCCCACGTGGCGTTCCAGGCCGCCCGCAAGCGCAGCAAGAAGCTGTTGAGCGTCGACAAGGCCAACGTGCTGGAGACGTTTCAGTTCTGGCGCGACGTGGTCACCGGCGTGCACGCGCAGTACCCCGACGTCGAACTCGAACACATGTACGTGGACAACGCGGCGATGCA
>DASQOS010000371.1:0-7285 GCA_035644375.1 Rhizobacter sp. | reverse complement strand
CAACTGGCCGACCGATTTCAAGACGGCATGTTCGCCACGCTTTATCTCAGCCCGCGCGACTACCACCGCGTCCACATGCCTTGCGATGGGCGCCTGCTGCGCATGATCCATGTGCCGGGCCATCTGTTCTCGGTCAATCCGCTCACGGCGCGCGGCGTGCCGGGCCTGTTCGCGCGCAACGAGCGCGTCGTGTGTGTATTCGGGTCGGCGCGCGGGCCGTTCGCGATGGTGCTGGTCGGCGCCACCATCGTCGGCAGCATGGCGACGGTGTGGCACGGCGTGGTCAATCCACCGCGCATGAAGCGGCCGCGCGAATGGCGTTACGCGGACCAAGGCATCGCGCTCAAGCAGGGCGCCGAGATGGGCCGTTTTCTGCTCGGCTCCACGGTGGTGATGCTGTTTCCGCCCGCCACGCCGCGCGGTGCTTTCCAGTTCAGCGCGGACTGGGCGCCCGAGCGCACGGTGCGGCTCGGCGAACACATGGCGGAACAGGCGCGGCACCTCTGAGCCGAGGCATCGTGACGGCTCAGCCCGGGAGCCGCCGCAGGGGTGCGGCGGGCCGGACCGGCGTGTTGCTTCAGGTCACGCACATCACATCACTTCTGCTCCGATTTGATGTCGGCTTTTTCGCCCTCGTACTTCGTTTTCGCCGCGGCCTTGTCCGTCTTGGCGGCAGCGCGGGCGGTCTTCTTGCATGCGCGCTCCTGGCTGCCGTCGAACGCGGTTTCGCAATCGGCCTTGTTCAGTTCCTTGTTGGCGTCTGCCGCTTTCTTGCTCGCCTTGTACTCGGCCTTCGCCTCGTTCTTCTCGTTCTTGGCGTCGGCACGCGACAGCGGAGCTGCGCTGGCCGCGGCCATGCCGCTACCGGTATCGGTATCGGCCGCATAGGCAGGCAAACACAACAGCGCCGACGATCCGACGAACACCAGGGTGGTCAACAGTTTTTTCATATGTACTCCTGAGGCGACTGGACTGCCCAGCCTGCATTGAGAGGGGCAAGGCATGTGCCCATGGGCGCGGCTGGCGTGTCGTCCGACACCCGAACGGGAGCTCAGGGAAGTGCGGCGGTCACGGCAAGGGCGTGGCCTGCAGCATCGCGCGCACCTGCTCGCGTGCACCGCGTCCGGCGCCGGCCAGCGGCAGCAGGCGGTGCGCGATCGTCTGCGCCAGCACGGCCTGGACATCGTCCGGCGCCACGTGCTCGCGTTCATCAAGCAAGGCGTGCGCCTTGGCCGCACGCAGCACCGCGATGCCGGCACGCGGGCTCAGGCCATCGACGAACCAGGCGCCGCTGCGCGTGGCCGCGATCAGCGCCTGCAGGTAGTCGAGCAGCGCGGCAGAGACATGCACCTTGAGCACCTCTTGCTGCGCTGCCATCAGATCGGCAGGCGACATCACGGCGCGCAACGCGTCGATCGCTTCGCGCCGGTCGCCTCCCAACAGCAGCGCGCGTTCGCTCGCCTGGTCGGGATAGCCGAGCGTGATGCACATCAGGAAACGGTCGAGTTGCGACTCGGGCAGCGGGTAGGTGCCCAGTTGGTCGGTCGGGTTCTGTGTGGCGATGACGAAGAACGGGCGCGGCAAGGCGCGTGTCTCGCCTTCCACCGTGACCTGGTGCTCTTCCATCGCTTCGAGCAGCGCGCTCTGGGTCTTGGGACCGGCGCGGTTGATCTCGTCGGCCAGCAGCACCTGCGTGAACACCGGGCCGGGATGGAACACGAAAGCCTCTTTGCTGCGCTCGTAGATGCCGACGCCGATCAGGTCGCTCGGCATCAGGTCGGCGGTGAACTGGGTGCGCGAAAAACGCAGCCCCAGCGACACCGCCAGCGCGTGCGCCAGCGTGGTCTTGCCGACCCCCGGAACGTCTTCGATCAGCAGGTGGCCGCCGGCCAGCATGCAGGCCACGCAGTCGCGGATCTGCGGGCGTTTGCCGACGATGATCGTGCTAATCTGATCGACGAGTCGGGCGAGTTGAGGGGCAAGGGGTGAGCTCATTCGGGGGAACATACCCGAAATTGCCGCTCCAACGCAGGCTCGCACCGTGGCATCGTCCACGCCTTGACGAAGCCGTTTTTCCTTTTGCCGCCGCATTCATTCGTGATGGACATACAAGAACTGCGTGAGTTGTTGCAGGGGCTGACGAGCCTGGGTGCCCTGACCGAGGCGGCCGTGCTGCTGGGCTGCCTCGGCGTGTCCTGGCTGCTGTGCGCGCTGCTGCGCCGCGTGGTCAAGATCGAAGGCGCCGTGCTGTTTGGCCGCACGGTCCTCGACGGCGTGCTGTTTCCGGTGTTCGCGCTGGTGCTGGCGCTGGTGGCCAGACAATTTTTGCAGCACCTCATCAAGGTGGCCGTGTTCAAGGTCGCGATCCCGATCCTCATGTCGCTGGTGCTGATCCGTCTGGCCGTGCGCGTGCTGTCGGCGGCGTTCCCGAACTCGGCCTGGATGCGCGCGATCGAGCGCACGCTGTCCTGGATGGCCTGGATCGCCGTGGTGCTGTGGATCACCGGCGTGTTGCCCGCGATGCTCGAACAATTCGACAGCGTGCGCTGGAAGATAGGCAATGCCGAGGTCTCGCTGCGCAATCTTGTCGAAGGCTCGCTCACCGCGGCGGTGGTGATGGTGCTGGCGCTGTGGGTGTCTGCCGTGGTGGAGAAAAAAATCATTCGCGGCACCGGCGACGACTTGTCGATGCGCAAGATGATTTCCAACATCGTGCGCGCGCTGCTGCTGTTCGTCGGCCTGCTGTTCGCGATGTCGGCGGTCGGCATCGACCTGACGGCACTCAGCGTGCTCGGTGGCGCCGTCGGGGTCGGCCTGGGCTTCGGCCTGCAGAAGATCGCGGCCAACTACATCAGCGGCTTCGTGATCCTGGCCGAGCGTTCGCTGCGCATCGGCGACATGGTGAAGGTCGACGGCTTCGAAGGCAACATCACCGACATCCGCACGCGCTACACCGTCATCCGCGCGCTCAGCGGCCGTGAAGCCATCGTGCCGAACGAGATGATGGTCACGCAGCGGGTGGAGAACGCGTCGCTGATGACCACCGAGACGCAGGTGCTGATCAGCTTCAACCTGCAGGTGGCGAATGGCACCGACGTGCGGGCCCTGCAGCCGCGGCTGGAACAGGTGCTCGCCGGCATTCCACGTGTGCTGCGCCAGCCGATACCCTTCGTTCAACTCGCGGGCTTCGTGCCCGGCGGCATGGAACTCGCGATCCGCTACTGGCTGAGCGACCCGAACAACGACCTGGACCGCGTGAAGTCGGACGTCAACCTGGCACTGCTGGACGCGCTGATCGCACAGCAGGTCGAGTTCCCGATGCCGCAGCACATCGTGCTGCAGGCCGCAGCGCCAGGGCCGACTGCGGCGTGAGCCGCGGCCGCCGATTCAGGTGGGCACCAGCTCGATCCCGACGGGTTTGGACTTGGCGATCCAGGCAGGCAGGTCTTCGGGCGGCATGGGTTTGGCGTAGAGAAACCCCTGCAGCTCGTCGCAATGCGCAGCACGCAGGGCGGCTGCCACGCCCGCCGTCTCAACGCCTTCGGCCACCACCTGCAAGCCCAGCGTGTGGCCGAGGCCGATGATGGCGCGCGTGATCGCCAGGTCGGACGGGTCGTCCAGCAGATGCCGCACGAACGAGCGGTCGATCTTCAGGCGGTCGATCGGGAAGCGGTTCAGGTAGTTCAGGCTCGAATAGCCGGTGCCGAAGTCGTCGACCGACAATTTCACGCCCAGGCGCTTGAGCGCATGCAACTGGCCCAGCGTTTCCTTCACCGCCTCCATCAGGGTCGACTCGGTGAGTTCCAGTTCGATCGCTGCGGGGTCGACGCCGTAGCGGGCGATCGCTTGTTGCAGGGTGCCCACCAGCGCCGGATCACGCAGCTGCATCGCCGACACGTTGATCGAGATGGCGATTTGTCCGTGCCCTTGCTGCCGCCACAGTGACTGCTGGCGGCAGGCCTCCTGGATCACCCAGGCACCGATCGGAATGATCAAGCGCGACTCCTCGGCGATCGGGATGAACTCGACCGGCGACACGGCGCCCAGTTCGTGTGACTGCCAGCGCAGCAGCGCTTCGACCGCCACCATCTGGCCGTTGCCCGCGGCCACGCGCGGCTGGTAGTGCAGCTTCAGCTCCTCGCGGTCGATGGCGTGGCGCAGATGCGATTCGAGCCGCAGTCGCTTGTGCGCGCGCTCGTTCAGCTCGGGGGTGAAGAACTGGGCGCTGTCGCGGCCCATGGCCTTGGCCTGGTACATCGCCACGTCGGCATGGCGCATCACCTCTTCGATGTCGCGCGAGTCGTCGGGGAACATCGAGATGCCGATGCTGCACGACACATGCAGTTCGGCGCCGCCCACGTGGTGCACCTGGCGGATCAGCGGGATCAGCCGGCGTTCGACGACGCTCAGCACCTCGTCGCTGCCGGTCACGCCGTTGAGCGCCACGACGAATTCGTCGCCGCCGAGGCGGCTCACCGTGTCGCCGTCGCGTACCGCTTCGAGCAGGCGCTTGGACACCGAACGCAGCAGCGCGTCGCCCACGTGGTGGCCCAATGAATCGTTGATGGTCTTGAACCGGTCCAGGTCGATGAACAGCACGGCCACCTGCTGGCCATTGCGCTTGACCTGCTGGATCGCATGGCGCAGCCGTTCGGTGAACAGCAGGCGGTTGGGCAGGCCGGTCAGCACGTCATGGTGGGCCAGGAAGTGGATGCGCTCTTCGCTCGCCTTGCGGTCGGTGATGTCGAGCGTGGTGCAGATGTAGTGCGAGATGCCGCTGGCGTGGTCGCGGGCGGCATTGACCACCAGCCATGCCGGGTAGGTGGTATCGGTGCGTCGGCGCAGTTGCACCTCGCCATGCCACGAACCGCGTTTGTCGGTGGCGGCCCAGATCTCGCCCAGCAGGCCCGGCCGGTCGTCGTCGGCCAGCAGAAAGTCGGGCTGCTTGCCGATCACCTCGGCCATTTCGTAGGCGGTGTGGCGGCAGAAGGCGGGGTTGACCGTCCGGATGCGGTGTTCGCTGTCGACGATCATGATGCCTTCGGACGAGGCCTCGAAGACCTTGGCCCACAGCTCCAGGCGGCTCTCCATCAGCTTGAGCTGGTGGATCGGCGTGAAGGCGGTCAGCACGGCGTCTTGGCCCTGGTACATCAGGCGGCGTGCCGACAGCACGGCCCAGGCCGGCTCGTCCCCGCCGCGCCAGCAGACTTCGAACTCGTCGACCTTCTCGCGGTCCGACAGCTGCTGAAAGAAGCGCTGACGCACCGCCGGCTCCAGGCCCGCGGCCCAGGGGTCCGACTTGTGGCCGCCGAGCCAGGCCTGGGCCTGGGCGTTGGCGTGCAGCACCTCGTGACCCGGGATGGCCGTGACCACCATCGGGATCGGCGTCGATTCCAGCAGTTGCTGTTGCGCCTGTGCGGCGCGCGCCGTGGCGGCCAGTTCCTGTTCAACCTCGCGCTGGCGGTCGAGCTGCGTCAGCATGCTGTTGAAGTCGAACACCAGCCGGCCGATCTCGTCGCTGCTGCGCCACTCCGCGCGCAGGCTGTAGTCGCCGGTCTTGCGCACTTTCTCGGTCACCTCGCTGAGCCCGCGCAAAGGCCGCGAAATCTGCGTGGCCACGAAGAACACCGCCGTCAGGATCGTCAGCAACAGGAACAGCGCCGTGCCCAGGTGCAGCCACATGCGTGTGAAGAAGCCGTGAATGCGCACGTCCAGCAAACGGTCGAGTTCGATGCTCGCCGACTGCCAGGCACCGTCCAGGTCGTTCATCAGGCGGCGTTCCTCGTCGAGCAGGGCGCTGGCGTCGGCGTCGGTGCTGGTGCCGGTGCCCTTGGCTTCGAGCATCGCGCGGCTCAAGGTCCGGTACCGCTCGATGCCCGCCAGCAACTCGGTCTGCGACGGTGCCAGTGCGCTGCGCAGGCGGCTGTCGGCGGCCGCGGCAAAGGCTTCTCCGTAGTCCGAATCGATGCTGCTGGCCATCGCGGTCAGGCGGCCTTCAAGGATCAGGTACTGCGTGCGCGCGTCGTTGCCGAGCAAGCGCGGCGTGCCGTCATGCGGACTCAGCTGGGCCGAGATCTGCGACACGATCTCCAGCAGTTCGGGATAGCGCAGCAGCACCACCGACATGGTGTAGTAGCTGTCCAGGTCGGGGTCGAGGATCAGGTTGGACTGGTTGCCCACGCGCGTGATCAGCGAACGCGCACGCAAGAAGGCTTCGAGTTGCAGGGCCGTGAGGTCGGGCGGCGGGTTGGCGCCGGCCTGCGCTGCCAGCTTGCGCAGCGACGCGGCGAGCGCCTGACTTGCGTCGCGGCTTTCCATGTGCTTACCCCAGCGCGCTTCGGCGGCTTCGATGGCGTCGGCGCGCGCGGCGAAATCGATGGGCTCCTGCGTTGGCGCGTCGCGCCGCACGGTGGCCAGCAGCGCAGCGCGTGCCTCGGCGATATAGGCGTTGCCGGCAAGTTCCTTGCGGCCGAAATCGATCGCGATGAACTTTTCGTGGATCAGGATGCCGCTGATGAAGAACACGGCCGAGAGGTCGAGCAGGTAGATCAGCATCAGCTTGCGGCTGACGCTCAAGCGGGCGAGCAGGCGGGTGAACAGGGTGAACATGGGCGGGCTTTCCTTGGGGTTTACTGAATCACTCTTTGGTCGGTTCGCCGTGATGCCGGCGCCGAATCTGTGAGGTGGCTGTGCGCCCGAACCGTGCCGCCCGCCCGAGCTTGGGTCGCGCACCGGCGGGTTTGTGGTGCATGCGACACGCTGTGCCTGCGTGGGCTGGGCGCGAGGCGCCGTGTCGGCAGCATCCTCATCAATGGACGCTGCCGTGCCCAGGCCTGCGGGTCGTGAGGTGGGTCACGAGGCGCGTCGTCGCGCCTGCGGGCCGTGCTCCGCCGGGGTGAGAAATGTCACGCGGCGCAAAAAAAGAGGCATCGAGACGGCGGAAGACAGTGGCTCGACGTCGTGGTTGCATGCGTGTATCTGAATGCAACGTGTATGCCACTCGGCAGAGCAAGACGCATCCCTTGTGACTTGCTCCACGGAGCAGGTCAGCGCTTGCCGAATGCGGGCGGCGGCAATGTCTTCAGGTGTGGGATAGCGCCGCATGGCCGAGCCTTCGCCCGGCACGAGGTTGGCCGCGGGGCGTGCCGGGGATCTTGCCGCCGGCCTCCGCTGCGGACTGCTGCGCCACCTCGGCGCTCACGCCGCAAACTCAGGCGCGTCGCCAGTTCAGGCCACGGTCACCGGAATCTTGCCGATGCGCGCCTGCCACTCGCGCGGCCCGGTG
>DASQOS010000370.1:0-3003 GCA_035644375.1 Rhizobacter sp. | reverse complement strand
ACTATTTGCGCCTATGGCGCGCCTTACTTCGGCAAGCTGCCAAATAGCGCACTTTCTGAGTGGGGGGTTCTCCGTTACAGTCCAGCCGCCGAACCAGCGCCGGTGCTGCGTTCAGTGCGTGCCATGCACGCGTCATTGCGTCGTGCCACATCAGCGCGCTTCCAGGAGCCATCGATGACCTCTTCCTGCTTATCTCGCCTGTGCACTGCCTTGATCGCATCCTGCAGCGTGCTGCTCACCGCATGTGGCCCCAACGTTCCATCCACCATCAAGATCGGCGTGGCCCAACCCTTGTCGGGACCTTCTGCGGCACGCGGCAAAGATCTGGTCGATGGCGTCAAGCTGGCTGCGGCAGAAATCAACGCATCGGGCTTCACCATCGCCGGCAAGCCGGTCAAGTTCGAGATCGTGGTGATGGACGACAAGGCAGACAAGGAAACCGCCAAGGCGGTGGCAAAAAATCTGGTGGATCAGAAAGTCGTGGCCGTGATCGGCCACCTAAACTCCGACATCACCGAAGCCACGATCCCGATCTACAAGCAAGGCAACGTGCCGCAGCTGTTCACGTCGTCGGCCGACGACCTGACGCGCCAGGGTGAAGGCAATGCCTTCAGGCTGGTGGCCAGCGATGCTCTGCAGGCCAAGGCCGTGGCCAGCTACCTTGACGAAGTTTTGAAAGCCCCCAACGCGGCCATCATCCACGAGGACACCGCATTCGGCCGTCCGATGAGCAAGGACGTGGCCGACGAGTTGGCCAAGCGCAACAAGCCGGTGACCTCCAACACGCTGGTCAAAAGCGACGTGACGGATTTTTCCACTGTCATCGCCAAGCTGAAAGCTGCACCTCCGGGCGTGCTGGTGGCGGTGTTGCGTGACTTCCAGCTGGTGCCGCTGTTCGATCAGATGACCGCGGCCGGCCTGACCTACATCCCCGTGATTGCGACCAGCGTGGCAAGAACCGAAAAACTCGCCAACGCCAAGAACGGCATCACATCTTTGTTCGTGACATCCGGTGCGCTGGAGGCCAGCGAGTTTGCCGCGGGGCAGCAGTTCCTGAGAAAGTTCCGCGCCACCTACAACGCCGAACCGGTGTGGGCGGCGCACTATGCCTACGACGCCACCTACATGCTGGCCGACATGATGCGGCGCGCCGGCTCGATCGAGCCCGACGCGCTGCGCGCCAAGCTGCACACCAGCGATGGCTCCGCGCCGGTGACCAGCAGCATGCGCTTCACCGAAACCGGCGAGCAGGCCTACGGTGCGATCGCGGTCTACCGTCTGCGCGGCACCAAGTGGGACCTGCTGATGCGGTCGGACCGCTGGTAAGCGTGCCAAGGCCCCCGGGGCATTGACGGCCCCGATCCGTCAAATCCCCGCGCTCCGGACAGTCAAGCGCGAAGCACCGCGCCAGCGCTTGCGCGCTGGTACAGAATCGGCCTCTATGCCCGATTCATCCGCTCCCAAGATCCAGCCCGTCACGGTGCTGCACAACGCGGCGCAACAGCGCTTTGAATGCCGGGTCGGCCAACACCTGTGCGTGGCCGACTACCGCTTGGCCGACGGCGTCATGGCGCTGACCCACACCGAAGTTCATCCCTCGCTTCAAGGCCGTGGCATTGCCGCGGCGCTGATCGCTGCGGCGCTGGACCATGCACGCGCGCAAGGCCTGAAGATCGATCCTCAGTGCTCCTACGCCGCGACCTACATGCAGCGCCATCCGCAAACCCATTCGTTGCGCATCTGAACGCCAGCGCACAGTCCCGTGGACTCGCATCGGACCCTGTTTTCTTCAACCCGACTCGGTTGGTTGTTTGTTGCCACGCTGAGCCTGTTCACTGCTTGCACCATGACGAAATCTCTTGAGACCGCTCCGGTTCCCGGTGCAGATGACACGGCAAGGGCCGCCGCAGTTGCGGACCCGTTCGCTTGGCTTGAAGAGGTGCAAGGCGAACCTGCACTGAACTGGGTGCGTGAGCGCAACGCCGTCTCCGAGACAGCGCTGACGAGCTGGCCCGCGTACGAAACGCTGCGCCGTCAACTGCTCGACGTGCTGAACGCCAAGGACCGAATTCCGGGTGTCGTCCGGCGCGGGGATTGGCTGTACAACCTGTGGAAAGACGAAACCCACAAACGCGGCCTGTGGCGCCGCACCACGCTGGCGGAGTACTGCAAGCCGCAGCCCGCTTGGGAGAGCGTTCTCGACCTGGACGCGCTGGCCTCCGCCGAAGGCGAAAACTGGGTCTGGTCGGGCGCCGCCTGTCTGGGGCCGAGCTACCGCCTGTGCCTGATCCTGCTGTCGCGCGGCGGCGCTGATGCCAAGGTCGCACGCGAATTCGACAGCGTCACCAAACAGTTCGTCAAAGACGGCTTCACGCTGCCGGAAGCCAAGTCCAGCGTGGAATGGATCGACGCCGACACGCTGTACGTCAGCACCGATTTCGGCCCCGGCTCCAAGACCACGGCAGGCTACCCCCGCATCATCAAGCGCTGGCAGCGCGGCACACCGCTCGGCAGCGCCGCGACCGTGTTCCAGGGCGACGAGAACGACGTTTCCGTGAGCGTCAGCGTCGACCTGACGCCCGGATACGAACGCACGCTTTTCTACCGCTCGCTGGACTTCTTCAACCACAAGGTGTTCCTTCTGCAAGGCGACGCGCTGCTGCCGCTGGACATTCCGAGCGACGCCACACCCACGTTCTGGGAAGACAGCTTGCTGCTGAGCCTGCGCAGCGAGCTGAGGCTGGGCGACACGCGTTTTCCCGCAGGCTCGCTGCTGCATGCCAAGGCGGCCGACTACCTGCGCGGCGAGCGCAAGCTGGCGCCGCTGTTCACGCCCACGCCAAGCCGCTCCTTGGCCGGCTACACCTTCACGCAAAGCCACGTGCTGCTGAACGTGATGGACAACGTGGCCGGCCGGCTCGAACAATGGCACAAGGCGGGCGACAGCTTCACGCGCCGCGAGATCGCTGCGCCTTTTCCGGGCGCGCTGAGCGTGAGCAGCCT
>DASQOS010000369.1:0-5475 GCA_035644375.1 Rhizobacter sp. | reverse complement strand
AGTTCTGGCGCTGAGCACCAACGCGCACCTGCAGCTCAAAGACCTGATCGGTCAACCCGTGCGGCTCGACCTGCTGACGCAGCAAAGCCGCACCCAGCTGCGTCCGTTTCACGGGCATGTCACATCGTTCAGTCTGGTGGGTTCCGACGGCGGTCTGGCGCGTTACCGGCTCGTCATCGAGTCATGGCTGTCGTTCTTGGCGCATCGCCAAGACGCCTGGGTGTTCCAAGACCAGACCGTGATGCAGATCATCGACGAACTTTTTGCCGACTACCAGGGTCAAGGCCAGCTCGCGCCGGCCTGGCGCTGGGATCTTGCCGACGCGAGCCTGTATGCCAAGCGATCCTTGTGCATCCAATACGCTGAATCCGACCTCGATTTCGTGCAACGCCTGCTGGCCGAAGAAGGTCTGTTCTGCTGGTTCGAGCACCAGGCAGACGATGGCGACACGCTCGGCCAGCACACCCTGGTGATCGCCGACCACAACGGGGGCTTTCAGCCCAACGTGCAGCCTCAGGTCCGCTTCACGCAAAGCGGTTCCAGCTTCAGCGAAGACAGCCTGACCCTGTTCGACGAACAGCGAGGCCTGGGCCCCAGCATTCTGTCCATCGCCAGCTACGACCACCGCAACGTGCAGCAGGCCAGCAGCACCGCAGCTGGCGATGTGCGGCTCAGCCCGAACGAGCTGTCGCTCACCACGCGCGACCAGCCCGGCGCCTACGCCTACGAAGACAGCGCCCAGGCCCAGCGCCTGGCCGAACGCCAGCTGCAAGCCCTGCAGGCCCCTGCCTACCAGAGCGAAGGCCAAGGCAGCTTGCGCCAAGCCGCCTGCGCCACCACCTTCAGCCTCAGCGAACACCCCAGCGCCGACGCCGCCACACGCTACGTCTTCCTGCGCGTGCAGCACCGCGCCCGCAACAACATCACCGCCGAACTGCACACTGGCCTCGCGGCTCTGCTGGGTGCCGTGCCGCAGTCCTTCGCGCAGCCCGACAACGCCTCAGGCCAAACCAAGCCGGCCAAACCCACCCTCTTCAAAGGCCCGCTCAACCAAAGCGAAGAGCCGCTGTACCAGGCCTCCATCACGGTGCAAGACGCCGCCATCCCCGTGCGCGCACCCAGCCGCGCCTGCATCAATTTGCAAGGCGACATCGTCTTCACCCGTCCCCAGGTGCCTGGCCAGCAGACTGCCATCGTCGTCGGCATGGGCGAGCCCATCCACACCGACCGCGACGGGCGCATCAAGGTTCAGTTCCATTGGCAGCGCGGCGACAACGCCAGCCACCGCCTCAGCCATGTTGCCGGCAGCAACGCGCCCGGCAACCACGGCGCCGGCACCTGGGTGCGCGTCAGCCAGGCCTGGGCCGGTGCCAACTGGGGCGCGCAGCACACCCCGCGGCTGGGTCAGGAAGTTGTCGTCACCTTCACCGAAGGCGACATCGATCGGCCCGTCGTCACCGGCAGTGCCTACAACGGCCAAGGCCAGGCCGACGCGCAAGGCAACCAGATCGCTACCGGTGCCGCCACGTCAACCGGCAACGCCGGTGCCTGGTTCCCCGGCAACCAGAAGGCCGGGCCGCTCGAAGGCCACGCCCACAACGCCGTGCTCAGCGGCTTCAAGAGCCAGAGCCTGGACACCAGCCAAAGCGGCAGCGGCGGCCACAACCAGCTCGTGCTCGACGACACGCCGGCGCAAGCCCGCGTCACCCTCGGCAGCACCCAGGCCCAAACCTGGCTGCAGCTGGGCCACCTGCTGCAGCAAACCGACAACCAGCGCCTGGCCAAACGTGGCCATGGCATCGACCTGACCACCGGCTCGCAAGGCGCGGTACGCGCCGGCAGTGGCCTGCACCTGAGCGCCTACACGCTCAACCAGGGCAGTGCGGCCAGCGCGCAATCTGTGGAGGCACGCGCAGCCATCGCCCAGATCGGCCAGGCCGGCGAACTGACCCAGACACTCACCGAGACCGCCCAAAAGCACCAGGCCAAACTCAGCGCAGAAGCCGAGCCGCAGCAGCTGCCCAGCCGCAAAGGCCAGCGGGCCACGGTTGACAGCCTCAGTGCCACCGACAGCCGTGGCGCTGTTGAGCGTGCCGACCGCGAGCAAGAGGACTTCATCGCCATCCAGGGTGGTGCCGGAACTGTCGCGGCCTGGAGCCGGCCCGACCTGCTCATCAGCGCGCCCGGCGGCATTGCGAGTGCCACGCCCGCACACAGCGTCTACAGCGCCGGCACAACCGCCAGCCTGAGCGCCGGCCAGGACATCAACCTCGCCAGCCAACGCCACAGCGCCTGGGCCGTCAAAGGCGGCATCAGCCTGTTCACCTACGGCAAGGCGCAAGACCCGAACAAGCCCAACCAGGAAGCCGGAATTCAACTGCACGCGGCCAGCGGCAACGTCAGCGTGCAGGCGCAGGCCAACACGCTGGAGCTGACGGCCGACAAGGCCGTCAACGTGGCCAGCACCAGCGATGCCATCACCATGGGTTCGCCCGAGCATGTGTTGCTGAACGGGGGCGGTAGTTCGATCAAGATCACCACGGGCAGTATCACCATCACCACGTCCGGGCCGGCTAATTTCATGGCGGCGATGAAGAATTTGACGGGGGCGGGGAGTGCTTCGGCGAGTTTGAGTTTGCCGAAGGCGGGCCAGTTCTATGACGAACAGTTCGTCGTCAAAGACGAGAAGACGGGCGAGCCCATGGCCTTCCTGCCGTACCGAGTCGAGAACTCGCAGGGCGACGTGATCGCCCAAGGGCTCACCGATGAACAGGGCCAGGTGCGGCGAGTCAGCGGTTCCAAATCGGAAAAGCTCAAGCTCTTCTACTGAACACGACCACAGGAAACACGCTGCTCATGAGCATTGCCCAAAGTTCAGTGACCTCTGGCGCGGGCCAGACCGCTCTTGCCGAGCCGCCGCGAAAAGAAGCGCAAACAAACGTCACGCCTGGCAGCAAGGTCGAGGCGACTTACCTAGCGCAACCCACCATCTTCTTCAGGCCCGACACGGGCGAATTCATCTTTGTGCCGCTGGACGAACTCACCAGCTTGGAAAATGAATGCAGACGTCTCGACTACGTGGTGGGCCAGGTCCATGCCACCAACCAGGCGCTTGATGTCGCGCTGACGCTGGCACGTGAACACAGCACGCAAGTCTTGCCCGCGCACACCCAGAGCGAACAAGTGCGTCAGCAACTCACAAAAGCATACGCAGCGGCGATGGAAGCCCGCAAACAACTGCATGGCGAACTCAAGCCTCTGGGCAAGCTCGATTCGGGGAACAAGGCTGTCGTCGAACTTCTGCCGATCTTGTCCACGCGAGACGCCAAGGGGAAAACCACCGAGTGGATGCGCAGCAAGAAAGCGACCTACGCGCGCTCCGACAAGATCAAATCGCACTGGAAAACTTACCCCTTGAGGGCCGATCAAACCAAGTCGGCCACGAAGAGCTTCATCAAGCCGGACGAGCAAGGGCGCCGCAAGATCGACAAAGAGACGCTCGTCAAAGGCGTGACAGAACTCAAGACCAAGTACAAAACTGAGTGGTTGAAGGTCGAAGAGCACGCCGTGCAAGGCGTGCTTTTTGACTGGGCGGATTCTTGGAACAAGAACCTGAGCTGGGACTACGCCAAAAACAATCCCGATTCGGCACTCGCGCAGCATGTGGACATATCAGCGTCAGCGCAATTGATGCGCTACCTGGCTGGCGTGGGCCTGAGCACCGAATGGGACCCGCTCAAAGGCAACTGCGCCATCAAGGCCAGCGCGCAGGCCGAGTTTGCGGTGGCCGAGGCCAAGGCGGCGGCATCGCTGTACATGCCCGACAAGCTGGGTTGGCTCTGGTCGTTGCAAGGCGATGACGGCAAGGCCTATCCGCTGGGTGCGATCCGCTTCAAAGCCGAACTGGCGTTGACCGGCGTGGCCGGTGCGAGCGTGATGGCCGAAGGCAGCCTCGCGGTGGACTTCAAGGACGAGAAGCGCAAAGACGTGTTCGGGGTCAAGGGAGCGGCCATCGATGCCAAGAAGAACCCCAACGATGCACGCGGCGTCATGATCAACGGTAAGCCCGTAGACCCGGGAGCCGCGATTGAGTTGGAGGCTTTTGCGGGTGCCAAGGCCGACGTGAAGCTGGCGGGCGCCATTCAGTGGCTGAACCCCGAGAAGATGATCAGCGACTACCAGGACTTCGCGAAAGTGGGACCGTCAGTCGCCGGGCTGGCGGGCATAGGCGCCGGGGCCATGATCGAGTTGACCTATGTGGCCGGCAAGTTCAGATTCAAGATGATGGCCAGTGTCTGCCTTGGCGTAGGAGCCAAGGGCAAATTGGAACTGGAAGTCGATGCCAAGCTGATCGTGGAGTTCTTTGCTTGGTTCTTCTATCAGCTGTATCACGCCAACTTTCAGAGGTTGGCGTTTGTGGAGCGGCAGACGTTTGACCTAGTCGTGAAGATTCAGGTGCTATTGATCGATGGGGCGACTGAGGGATATTGTCAGTTGGAGGACCTTGTTGAGAAAACGGATGTTGCAATCGTTGCTGCATTTCGAGATTTGAGCAATGCGCTAGACAAGGAGGAGCGCCGCGTTCAATTGATGAACCGCATCCTCAGCCAACCCAGAATGTTGCTGCATGCGACCCCCGAGGCCAAGGGCATCATGCTGTACCAACTGACGCGGCACGACTGGCGATTCGATGGAATGGACGCCCGCAACCACGATGGGTTGGCTTACTACGGCCGTCGCAAACAGGCCATCAAAGCGTTGCTGTGCCATGCGCACACCAAGCGCGATTTCGACAACATCATTCAACACATGACAAGCGATGGCAGCAAGGGTGACCTCGCGAAGAGCAAGGCGCAGGTGATGGCGTTCCTGAACATGGCCGTGGTGGGCGATGCCGACGATGATAAAGAGATGCGCGACTTTTACGACGAGTTGCGCGCGTCGCTCAAAGACACGCCTTCTGTGGGTTATCCGGTGTACGCAAACGACACGCCGCAATATGCGTTGCAGCGTGGTGGACGCGAAGTTCATCCCATGCTGGCCAGCCTGCCCGACATTGCGTTGCAGAACGTTGCTTAGGATCCGATGGGACGAGGTTCGTTGGCTGCGCAGCGAAAACCCGCTTTCGTATTGAGATTCGATTTCACAATTCCGTCATGCCCTATGAAGGGTTGGTAGATCGGCGTACTCTTTTGCCGATACATCGTGATCGCAGTGTCAGCCGCACCTCCATCAATGCCACGTTGAACTTTTGCGGTGCCCGTAGCAGGTCCGCGAGGACTCTTGCGTGGCGAATGCGCGTAATAGTCTGGGTCGAACCAGTCATCCATCCAGTCCCATCCATTGAAACCCATGTCGTACAGGCCGAGAGGCGAAGGAGGGAATTTGCCGACTGGGTGCGTAAATGGCTTTCCCAACGAAAAAGAAGGCATGAGTGTCTTGTACTGCTCATAGCTGGCCACGTTCTTTCCCTCT
>DASQOS010000368.1:0-7294 GCA_035644375.1 Rhizobacter sp. | reverse complement strand
GGTGGCGCCTGCCGCCACGCCGGTCGCGCCATCGAAGACTGCTACACGCTCAACCGCAAGGCCGAGAAGGCGTCCGTGTTTGCCGGCTGGCGCGACATGAACGACTACATGCGCGAAAACAAGATCGATCCGGTGGCGCCGCAACTGCCGACCCAACTGGCCAACGCCAAAGTGGAAAAGGGCGAGCCAAAAGGCGAGTCCAAGTCGGAATCGCGCGGCGAGCCCAAGGCCAGCGCAACCGACACGTCTGCAGAAGGCCTGCCGGCTGCTGAAAAACGCCCTGCCAAGAGCGGCAGCAAGGCACGCGAGCCGAAAGAATCCTGATCGGCCGGCCTTGACCGCTGAGGTGCCGCAACGGCGCCAAGACCCGCGCCAGGTGAAAACACGGGCAGCCGGTCACAATCCCGGCCGATGAACACCCTGAGCGCCACCTGGCGCCACCCAGACTTTCGTGCCGGCATCAAAGACATGGCCGCCATTTCGCTGGGCATGTCGGCATGGGCCCTGGTGACCGGGGTCGCGATGGTCCAGTCGGGATTGTCCATACCGCTGGCGCTGCTGATGACCTTCAGCGTGTTCGCGGGCAGTGCGCAACTTGCCGCGCTGCCGCTGATGGCCGTGGGCGCGCCGATCTGGGTCGTCTGGGCCACCGGCTTTTGCGTCAACCTGCGCTTCGTGATCTTCAGTGCGCAGTGGCGTCCGTTCTTCATGCGCTTTCCGTTGCTTCAGCGCGTGGCGCTCGGCTACCTGAGCGCCGATCTGTCGTATGTGTTGTTCATGAAGCGCTACCGCGAGCCGCACGTCGGTGCAGGGCAGATCGAATACTTTCTCGGCGGCGCCTGTATCAACTGGTTCGGGTGGCAGACGGCGTCGGTGGCCGGCATCTTGTTGTCCAACGTCGTCCCGGTGCATTGGGGCCTGGGATTTGCCGGCGTGCTGGCCTTGCTCGGGCTGACGTATTCGTTGCTGTCCGACCGTGCCACGGCGCTGGCCGCCGCCGTGGCCGGTGGCGCCGCAGTGGCTGCGTTCGCGTTGCCGCTGCGCCTGAACATCGTGGTGGCGATCGCGGCCGCCGTGTGCGTGGGTTTGCTGATCGATGGCCGCGGCAATCTCGGGCGGTGCGATGCAGCGCGGGACGGCAGCGCAGGATGAGCGAGTTCGAATCCTTCGTCACCCTCCTCGGGCTGACCGCGATCACCGTGCTGACACGAAGCTTTTTCATGTTGTCAGAACGCGAGCTGAGGCTGCCCGATTGGGTCAACCGCGGGCTGCGCTATGCGCCGCTGGCCGCATTGATGGCCGTGGTGGTGCCCGAGATCGTCATGAGCCACGGTCATCTGATCACCACGTTCAAAGACGCGCGCCTGTATGCGGCGGCGGTGGCCTCGGCCTATTTTTTCTGGCGCCGCGGCATCCTGGGCACCATCGTCAGCGGCATGGCGGTGCTGATTCCGCTCAAGCTCGGCCTCGGCTGGTGAGTTGAGGAGCCTGTCGGCGAGCCGATGGCGGAGGGGAGAGGGAGTCGAACCCTCCCGGCGGCGCGTGGCGCCACCCACCGGGTTTGAAGCCCGGCCGTTCCACCAGGAACGTTTCCCCTCCTCGGACTCGATCTTCAGCGGGCAGCGTTCAAGACGCTGCGTCGTCGAACAAGGCCGTGTCGCTGCGCAAGCGGTGCGTATCTTGCACGCGCCGCAGCAGTCCCACGCGGTCAAAAAATTCCAGCACCTGAATCGCACGTTTGCGGCCCAAGCCGGTGGCGTCGCGAAACTCTGCGGCCCGCACTTCGCCGCCGTGGCGCTGCGCGATGCCGCGTGCCAACGCGGCCAACTGAGTCACCGTGCGCACCGGGTAATAAAGGTCCTTCACCACTTGGTGCAATTCGCCGCGCTGCGCCAGGCGTGCCATCACGGTTCGCATCAGCGCTTCGCTTTCGCGTGCCTCGGCGGCCAGGTCGCGCACCCAGGGCGGGTCGAAGCCGCCCGACAGCAGCGACGGCATCACCTTCTGAGAAATCCGCTGATCGACGGCCGACAGGTTCACGCCATGTTCCGGCAGATGCACCTGCGCACCGCGCTGAACGATGTCGCCGTGGCGCAAGGCTTGGCCGACCAGCGCCCGCCACAGCGATTCGGCCAGGCGCGGTGCGACCAGCCGCCGCAGGCGCGCCACGTCGGGCCCCAGCTCATCGGGGTAATGGGCATGAAACGCCGACAAGCGTGCCCGCAACGATTGCAGCAGTTCCTGGGCGTGCACAGCAGACAGCGCCGACTGCGCATCGGTGCTGCGCAAAGTGCCTGGCGGCAATGCCGGTGGTTCGCCGTCGCACCCTTCGGCGCGCGACCAGGCGCTGATGTCCAGGCCCATCGCAGCGACTGCCAGCAATTCGGTCAGGCGCCGTTCGGCCGATGGCAGTGCGCAGGCGCTCAATTGCGCCAAGCGTGCCGGCGTGCGGCGATAGCGTGCCGGTGCAAACGGGTCGAGCACCGTGCCGCCCGCCAGCGTGCGTGTCGCCGATGCGTCGCGCAACACCACCCGGTCGCCGCGCCACGCGGCCACCGGCGTTCTCAGTACCAGTTGTGCCAGGGCGCTGTGGCCCGGCGGCAGCGCGTCGGCGTCGAGCAGCGCCACCGATGCAAGCACGTCGCTCGCGCCCACGTGGACGTGCACCGTGGAACCGGAGCGCAATGCCCGTGGCTCGTCGCGCCACAGCGTGAGCCGGACGTCGATGCGTTCGGTGCTGAGTGCAATGCCCGGTGCACACACCCATTGACCGCGTTCGACCTCGTCCTTCGCCAAGCCCGCAAGCGCCAGGGCGCAGCGCTGCCCGGCGCGGGCCGCCGCGGTCACGGTGTTCTGCGCATGCAGGCTGCGCACGCGCACCTTGCGTGGTGCCGACGCAGGAACCAGCTGCAATTCATCGTCCACCCGCACCTGGCCGGCGTGTGCTGTTCCGGTGACCACCGTGCCGACGCCGGACAGCGTGAACGCGCGGTCCACCGCCAGACGAAAACCGCGTGGACGGCCCTGCGTGTGGCTGGCGTGATGGCGGGCTGCCTCGAACAACACATCCCTCAGCTCGGCCATGCCGTCGCCGCGCTGTGCCGACACGGCGAGCACGCGGGCGCCCGCCAGCGGCGTGCCCTGCAGCAGCAGGGCGGCGGCGGCCATCACCTCCCGAACCCGCAGCGTGTCCGCGCGGTCGGTCTTGGTGACGATCACGGCGCCATGTGAGATGCCCAGCAGCGACAAGACCGCCAGGTGCTCGCGCGTCTGCGGCATTACGCCGTCGTCCGCCGCGATCAGCAGCAGCGCGAAGTCGATGCCGGTGGCGCCGGCCAGCATCGTGTGCACCAGGCGTTCGTGCCCCGGCACGTCGATGAAGCCGATGCGTTCGGCGGCTCGGGGTTCCGGCAGATCCAGAAAGGCATACCCCAACTCGATGGAGATGCCGCGCTGCTTTTCCTGCGGCAGCCGGTCGGTGTCGACACCGGTGAGCGCGCGCACCAGCGTGGTCTTGCCGTGGTCGATGTGGCCTGCGGTGCCGACGATCATCGACCTGGCTCCGCCTCAGCCGGCCAGCATGGCCGACAGCGCCGGCAACTGCGCCAGGAACGCCGTGTCGTCTTCAAGGCAACGCAGGTCCAGCAGCAAACGGTCTTCGGCGATGCGGCCGATCACCGGCAGCGGCAGGCTGCGCAGCGCGCGTGCCAGTTCGTCGAGCGCGGTGCCAACGCCCTTCTTGCCCGAGCCCCGCGGCGCGAACGCCAAGCCGGCCGATGGCAGGCGTTCGACCGGCAAGGAACCCGAACCGATCTGTCCCAGCATGTCCGTGCACACGACGTCGAAACGCGGCGCCACGGTGTCGGCCACCTTGGGTTGCAGCTGCTGAGCCAAGGCACGGATGGCGTCCACAGGGCGCGTCAGCAAACGCAACGTGGGCAGGTCTTGCGCCAGGCGTTCGGGCCGCAGGTACAGCATCAACGTCGCTTCGAGTGCGGCCAGCGGCAGCTTGGACATGCGCAGCGCGCGCTTCATCGGGAACTGGCGAATGCGCGACACCTCGGCCTTCGTGCCGACGATCAGGCCGGCCTGCGGACCACCCAGCAGCTTGTCGCCCGAGAACGTGACGACGTTGCATCCGGCGCTCAACATCTCTTGCGGCAGCGGTTCCTTGGGCAAGCCCCAGCGCGACAAATCGACCAGCGCACCGCTGCCCAGGTCAGTGGCCAAGGGCAGTCCTTTGGCGTGGGCGATGGCGGCCAGGCTGGCTTCGTCGACTGCGGCGGTGAAGCCCTGCACCGCGTAGTTGCTGGTGTGCACCTTCATCAGCAAGGCCGTGCGTTCGGTGATCGCGCGTTCGTAGTCTTGCGGGTGCGTGCGGTTGGTCGTGCCGACCTCGACCAGGGTCGCACCGGCGCTGCTCATCACGTCGGGCATGCGGAACGCGCCGCCGATCTCGACCAGCTCGCCGCGCGACACGATCACCTCGCGGCCACGCGCCAGTGCGGCAACGCTCAACAGCACCGCGGCCGCGTTGTTGTTCACCACCGTGGCCGCTTCGGCTCCGGTGATCGTGCACAGCAGTTCTTCGACGATGCTGTCGCGGTCGCCGCGCCCGCCGCTCGCCAGATCGAACTCCAGGTTGTTCGGCCCGGACATCATCGCCAGCAGGTGCTGCAGCGCGGCGTCGGCCAGCAAGGACCTGCCGAGGTTGGTATGGATCACCGTGCCGCTGAGATTGAGCACGGCTTGCAGGCGCGGTGACAGGCGCTGCGCGCAGCGGGTTCGCAACGCGGCGTCCAGCGCAGCCGGCGTGATCGCTGCGGCGGCCAGCGTTCCGCCAAGAGCCTGTGTGCGCAGGCTGTCGATCAGCGCACGCGCCTGCTGCGCCACCAGCGTGTGGCCATGCTGCTGCAGCAGCGCGGCGGCACCGGCCTGGCGCAGCAGCTGATCGATCGAGGGCAGGTCCTTCGCCACCGCCTTCGAGCCATGAACCATGGACTCTTTGGGCGCTGTCATCACGGCCCCGCAGTGTGGGTCGTGCGGCCCGGCGGCGCGTCCGGTTCCGGATCGCCGAACAGCAGCATCAGGTTGACGCCGTGGCGTGCAAAGCCCGCGTCAGAGACCAGCAGGTCCAGCGTCACGCTGGCCAGGTCGTCGGCGACGGGTTCGACATGGGGGTCTTTTTCCATGTGCACGAGCTTGAGGTAGTGGCGGCATTCGTCGCAGGTCTCGGCCTGCACGGCACCGGGCGACGCAGCACTGGCCGAGGCTTCATGGCCGGGCAGCGCTTCGAGCCCCTGGTAATGGATGCCCTTGGTGCTTTCGCAATGACTGCACTTGATGCGCACCATGTGCCACTGCGCCGAGCAGAGCGAGCAGTGCAAGTAGCGGTAGCCCGATTCGTCGGCGCCGATGCGCGTGATGCTCGCGGTGGGCCGGCTGCCGCAGCAGGGGCACAGCGTGGCGTCGTCAATGCGGCCGAACGGCGCGTCGCGCGCTTCGCCATGCAGCCGCTGCAGTTCCAGCACCTGGTGCGTCCAGCACACCTGCAACGCAGCGGCCACCAGCGGCGCGGTGCCCAGGTCCAGGCCCAGCGTCACGCCGTTCAGCAGGCGCTGCGCCTGGCGTTCAAGGTGCTCGTCATCGGCATGTGCGAGCTGCTGCACGACGGACAGGGCAGGGCTGTCGGCCAGCAAGGGTTGCAACCGCCTCAACAGGCTGCGCAGCACCTCGCGCCACGCCGGATCTCCGGGCCCTGCGTCGGCAGGCAGCGGTGGCCTGCCGCCCGATGCCGCGACCTCGATCTGCGCGGCATCGGGAAGCGACAGCGAAGGCATGTCCTGCAGTTGTGCGTGCTGCGCTTGCGCCACCGACGCCATGAAGCGCAGGAAGTCGCACATCGAATGGCCGGCGGCCAGCTGGCGCAGCCGCAACTCGCGATCGGCAAAGCTGCTGCTGCGCTCGGGCAGGCGCAAAAAGGCAACCTGTTCGCCGGCGCGCACGGCGATCTCTTCGGGCGACATCAAACGGCTGACTCGGGTCACGCCCATCAGGCATCCTCGCAAGGGGTGGCATGGAGGCAGCAGGTGTTCGGGCCGGCTGCAGTGCACGACGCTGGCAGCTTACTCGCGTTGCGTGGTCTCGCGGTGCCACAGGCGATGGTGCTGGCGCGCCCAGGCGTCGGTCACGGTGCCGCGCGTCATCGCGCGCATGCTGCCGCTGACCCAGATCGCCGCGTAGACATGCACGATGATGGTGAGGATCAGCACCACCGCCGCGATGGCATGAAGCAGCACCGCAATGCGCCGCACCGGGATCGGAAAGGCGTCGGCGAACCAGGGGCGCCAGAACATGAAGCCGGTGACCACCAACACCAACAGGCACAGCGCCGACACCCAGAACACCAGCTTCTGCCCCGCGTTGTACTTGTCGACCGGCGGCATGTTTTCCTCGTGGCCGGCCAGCAGTTCGCCGGCGTGGCGCAGCCATTCGCGGTCGCCGCTGTCCAGCAGGTTGTCGCGCCACATCGTGGCAAACAGGCCGATGAACCCGAGCACCATCAACACGCCGAAAAACGGGTGCAGGATGCGCGTCCAGGGGCCGCCGCCGAACAGCGCGGAGAAGAAGAACAGGCTCGGGTGAAAGATCGACAAGCCCGACAGGCCGGCACAGAGAAACAGCAGGGCCACGGCCCAGTGGTTCATGCGCGTGCTGTCTTCGTAGCGTCGGATGTAGCGCGTCATGGCATGTCCTTTCAGGCGTCGATCTTGCCCTCGGCCTTCACGTCACCGTCGGCCTCGTCCTTGACCTCGGCCGGCCCCACCTTCATGTAGTGGAAGAACCCGGCCAGTGCGGCGCCGATCATCGCGGCCACCGCCAGCGGTTTGGCAAAGCCCTTCCACAGGCTCACCAGCGGGCTGATCTTCGGGTTGGAGGGCAGGCCGGCGAACAGTTCGGGCTGGTCGGCGTGCTGCAGCACATACATCACGTGGGTGCCGCCGACGCCGGCCGGGTCGTAAATGCCGGCCTTGTCGTAGCCGCGTTGCTTCAGGTCGACGACGCGTTCGCCGGCGTACTCCAGCATGTCTTCCTTGCTGCCGAAATGGATCGCGCCGGTCGGGCAGGCCTTCACGCAGGCCGGCTCCAGGCCGCCGCTGACGCGGTCCGAGCACAACGAACACTTGTAGGCCTTGTCGTCCTTCTTGCTGATGCGCGGCACGTCGAACGGGCAGCCGATCACGCAGTTGCCGCAGCCGATGCAGTGCTCGCTGATGAAGTCGACGATGCCGTT
>DASQOS010000367.1:0-3618 GCA_035644375.1 Rhizobacter sp. | reverse complement strand
CGCTGGAGGGACTGATCCTCGACAACCACGGCAGCATGGTCGTGGGGCGCAGCGTGGCCGAGGCTTATATGCTGATGCACCTGCTGGAGCGTGCCGCGCAGGCCCAACTGCGCGGCCAGGCCGGCGCGCGCGGCGAGCTGCGCGTGGTCAGCGATGAACTGGCCGAGCGCACGCGCCGCCAATGGGTGGGCGACGGCAGCGAATGGGATGGCGATGTGGAGTGGCCGGCCTTGCTGCGCCGCCTCGACCGCCTGTCACCCGGCTATGCGACATGAAAAGAGGAACCTGAGATGCCAACGATTCGAGTGGAACTGTTTGAAGGCCGCAGCGTGGAACAAAAACGCCAGTACGCGCAGGCGTTGACCGAGGCCACCGTGCGCGTGCTCGGCGGCTCGCCGGAGGCGGTCGAGGTGCTGTTCTTCGAGCTGGCACGCCATGACTGGGCCACCGGCGGCAAGCTGTGGTCCGATCCGCCCCTGTCCGAGCCGGCCCAGCCCGCGGCATGACCTGTTGGGCTCATTTGCCCCTGGCTCGCGGGGGCTTTGAGGTCCATAAATGCTGCGCTTGTGCCGAAATGACGGGGCGTTGCGGCGCGTCGCCGGGCTTGAGCTGACCAGATGAGTTTTCGCCGACGAACCGATCTCTGGGGCGCCGCACCCTTGTCTTTGCACAGCGCGTTGCTGGTCGCCGCGTTCCTGTTGCTTGTCGCCCTGGCCGCGGCCACCGAGCTGACGCTGCGTGGCGCTTATGAAGACGAGGTTCAGCTCGCATTCAACGCCAGCGAGCGCACGGCCCAAAAGCTCGGCGCACGCGTCAAGGAGGTGCTGGACCAGGTGGACCAAACCACGCTGCTGGTCAAGTCGCTGCACGAAGCGCACAACCGCATGGACCTGAAAGGCCTGCGCAGCGCTTCGCTGCTGTCGTATGACGTGATCCGCGCGGTGCTGATCACCGACCGCCTGGGCAGGGTGCAGGACAGCACGACGCTCGAAGTGCCCAGGCACTTGGCGGACGGCGAAGATTTCAAGCGCCATGCACGCTACGACGACCCGGGGCTGACGCTGGGTTTGCCCGAACCCGACCTGCTCGGCGGCGGCTTGATGATCCCGGCCATGCGCAGCCTGGCGCGAGACGCTGCGTTCGACGGCGTCGTGGTGGCCTTGATCGACTTGGCGGCGCTGACCCAGGGCTTTGGCGTGGGCGAGGCGCCGGGGACGGAAATCGGCGTGCTGGGCCTGGACAACATCTACCGCGCACGCCTGGTGAACCGCAAGCTGACGGTCGGCGACAAGGCGAACGGTTTCCTCGAACAGGCGCAGGCCGTGCGGGAGAGCTTGAAACCGGCGCTCAGTCCGGTCGATGGCGTGCCACGCTTCCTGTCGGTGGTGCCGGTCGACGACTACCCGCTGTATGCCGTGGTGGCGATCTCGGCGGACTCTGTGCTGGCGCGCTACGACAAGATCCGCCTCGGCATTCTGTCCTGGGCTGCCGCGATCGCCGTGCTGCTGGTCAGCGGCGCCGCCGCGCTGTGGACGCAGGCACGGCGTCTGGACGAGAGCCGCAGCCGGGCGCATCGCGCCGAGGCCATGTACCGCGCCACCTCGGAAGGCAGCCTGGATGCGCTGTTCATGCTCGGCGCGGTGCGCAACGCGCAGGGCGACATCGAGGATTTCGCCTTCGCCGATGCCAACACCCGCGGCCAGCGCCTGCTCGGTCGATCACACGACGAACTGGTCGGCGCGAGCCTGCTCAAGCTGATCTCCGAGCGCCTGCCGGCCTTGCATGCCACCGACTACCTGATGCGTTGCAAGACGGCGATCGCCTCGCGCAGCGGCTTCGAGGTCGAGGTTCAGATGCTGCCCGGCGATCCGGACAGCGACTGGCTGCATGTGCAGACCGTTCCGCTGGATGACGGCATCGCCATCATCAGCCGCGACGTCAGCGAGGACAAGGCGGCACAGCGCCAGCTCGTCGAAATGGCGCGGCTCGACCCGCTGACCCAGCTGTCCAACCGCCGCCATTTCGAAGAACAGCTGGTGCAGGCGGCGGCGCGGGCCCGGCGCAGCCAGCACCCGCTGGCGCTGGTGTACCTGGACCTGGACGGGTTCAAGCAGGTCAACGACACGCTGGGTCACGGCTCCGGCGACCAGTTGCTGGTGGAGGTGGCCAAGCGCCTGAAGGCGAGCGTGCGCACCACCGACCTGGTGAGCCGGCTCGGCGGCGACGAATTCACGGTGATGCTCGAAGAGTCGGGCAGTGACGAGGACCGGCATCTGCAATGCCAGCGGCTGCTGGACGAGTTGTCGCGCCCGCACGTGCTGGGCCGGCACAGCGTGGTGGTGACGCCGAGCCTGGGCGTCGCGGTGTACCGACACCACGAGACACTGGAAGAGCTGCACCAGCGTGCCGATGCCGCGATGTACGCCGCCAAGCGCGCCGGCAAGGCGCAAATGCAGTTCGCGGCCTGAGCGGCCGTTGCGCCGCGCGACAGGGCGTTCAGTAGCCTGCGGCCCGGTTCACGGCGCGTGGCTGCGCCAGCCCGGCACGCGCCCAGTGCAGCGCTTCGACACACTGTCGGGCCACGGTCTCGAACGATGCCTGTGACGCGATGTGCGGCGTGGCCAGCACGCGCGGGTGCGACCAGATCCAGTGGTCTGCCGCGGCCGGCTCACGCTCGAAGACGTCGAGCGCGGCACCTGCCAGGTAGCCGCCATCCAGCAGTGCGTGCAGGTCGGGCTCGACCAGGTGTTCGCCGTGGCCGACGTTGATGACCCAGGCGCCGCGTGGCAGCTGCGACAGCGTGTGGTGGTTCAGCAGGCCGCGCGTGTGGGTCGTCAGCGGCAGGGCGCACACCAGCACGTCGGCTTGCGACAGGAACTGCGGCAGCTCATCGGCGCCGGCAAACCCCGCCACACCGGGCACCAGGTGCGGTGTGCGGCTCCAGCCGCCGACCGGGTAGCCCAGCGGCACGAAGACCCGCGCAATGGCCTGGCCCACCGCGCCCATGCCGAGCACGCCGATGCGGCACTGCGACGCTTCGCGCACCGGGTGGCGGCGCCACAGCGCTTGCGCCTGCTGTTCGGCATAGAGCGCGAAGTCGCGTGTGAAGCGCAGCGTGCAGGCCACCACGTACTGGGCGATCTCCTGGGCCTGAACCGGGTCGACCACGCGCGTGACCGGCAGATCGGGCGGCAGATCAGGCGCGTCGATCAGCTTGTCGACACCCGCCCCGGTAGAGCACAGCACGCGCAGCTTGGGATACGCGGGCAGCACACCGGCCGGCATGCGCCACGCCAGAATGGCCTCGACCGCGTCGGGCGGCGGCTGGTCTTGCTCGGTCCACACCGGAATGTCCGGTGCCACCTGGTGCAATGCCGCGGCAAACGGCGCCGAGCGCAGCGGGGCCGACAGCACGAGGATGGCCATGGCGTGCGGCGGCAGTCCTTCAGGCGTCGTAGCCGGGGTTGAGGCGGTCGAGCCGGCGCAGCAGGCCCGGCCACACCAGGTTGGCGCCCTGGTGGTTCGATGCGGCCTGGGCCTGTTCGCGGTTCAGGTCGACCAGCGCGCGCGGCAGCTGCCTGAGCCGGCCACCGGCTTGCGCCAGGGTCTGGATGCGGC
>DASQOS010000366.1:0-3781 GCA_035644375.1 Rhizobacter sp. | reverse complement strand
TGGTCGCGGCACTGGCGCAACGCCTCGAGCGCGGCGAGCAAAGTCTGGTGTTTCTGAACCGCCGTGGTTACGCGCCGGTTCTGCACTGCGCCGATTGCGGATGGAAAAGCGAGTGCCCCCACTGCAGCGCCTTCCGCGTGTTTCACAAGCTCGATCGCACGCTGCGCTGCCACCACTGCGGCTTCACACAAGCCGTGCCGCGTGCCTGACCGGCTTGCGGCAACCTGGACATCGCGCCCATCGGCCGTGGCACCGAGCGGCTTGAAGAACAGCTGGCCGAGGTGTTGCCCGGTGCGCGCGTGGCACGCATCGATGCCGATTCGACCAAGCTCAAGGGCGCGCTCGAAGCGCAGCTCTCGGCGGTGCACGCCGGTGAAGTCGACGTGCTGGTCGGCACACAGATGATCGCCAAGGGGCACGACTTTCGGCGCATCACGCTGGTGGCTGCCGTCAACCCCGATGCCGCCTTGTTCAGCAGCGACTTCCGTGCACCCGAGCGCTTGTTTTCGCTGTTGATGCAAGCCGCCGGCCGCGCCGGCCGCGATGCGTCGCAGGCCGAGCAGAGCGAGATGTGGGTGCAGACCTGGCACCCGCTGCATCCGCTTTACACCGCACTTCGCCGGCACGACTACGCGGCCTTCGCCGCCAGCCAGTTGAAGGAACGCGAGATGGCCGGGCTGCCGCCTTTCGCGCATCTCGCGCTGCTGCGCGCCGACGCGCGCACACCCGAAGCCGCACGCGCATTCCTGCAAGCCGCCGCCGAAGTTGCGGCGCAACTTCCCGGCGCCGGCGATCTGCTGATTTATCCCCCCGTGCCCTTGCACGTCGCGCGCGTCGCCAACATGGAACGCATGCAGATGCTGATCGAGGCCGCGTCGCGCAGCGTGCTGCAACGCGTGTTGTCGCCGTGGATGGCAGCGTTACCAGCGCTGCGCAGCGAACACAAGGCAGTAGCCCGCTGGGCGCTCGATGTGGACCCGCTGGAAATATAGCGACGCACGCCTTCACAGCGACAGCGGACACGTGCGCACCGACCGGTCATCCGGCTGGATGCGCTGCCGCGGGTCTTCTCAGCGTCCATTCAAGGGCCATGCGCCGCTGCGGCACCTACACCAGCAAGCCAGGAACCTGTGTCGCCAGCACCTGGCGTTGCGAGGTGGCGGCGCCCAGCAAGGCAAAGCCCAGCAGTTGTCCGTCGCCGCTGTGAAAGCGTGCGTCGCAACCCGCATCGTCCAGTGTCACGGTCCACGCGCCCGAGGCCTCCAGCGGCGGCGGACACACGACGGTGGGACAAGCCGGCGTCTTCACCAGCACCGGCATCGGCGGATAGACCACGGCGGTCGGGTTGCCGGTCAGCGTGGCGGCCAAGGCACGTGCCTGCTGCATCAGCGGCATGACATAGGGCAGCGTGTGGCCATCGACTTCGGCGCAATCGCCGATCGCGTACACGTCGGCGGCGCTGGTGCTCAGCAGGCGGTTGGTCACCACGCCGCGGTTCACGTGGATGCCGGATTCAGCCGCCAGGGCAATGCGTGGCCGCAAGCCGATGGCCGAGAGCACCACGTCGGCGTTCAACTGGCTGCCGTCGCTCAGCGTCAGCGCAGAGCCCGCGCCACTGCGGTCCACCCGCTGCACCGACACACCGAAGCGAAACTTCGCACCCGCGGCTTCGAGCTTTTGCTGCAGCCGTGCACTGGCCTGTTCGGGCAGCAGGCGCGGCAAGGCGCGCGTTGCCAAGTCGATCAGGGTCGGCTCGATACCGCGCGACAACAGGTCGTTGGCGAATTCGCAGCCGATCAGGCCCGCACCCAGAATGGCGACCGAGGCCTTGCCTTCCAACTGCGTGGCAAAGCGCGCGTAGTCGTCGAGGTCGTTGACCGACAGCACGTCCGGTGCGCCGTCGCCCTGCAAGGGCAAACGGATCGGGTCGGCGCCAAGCGCCAACACCAAGTCGCGGTAGACCAGCGTGTCGCCGTTGTCCAGCTCGATCCGCTGCGCCGCGGTGTCGATGCGGCGCAGCGTGGTGTGCGGTTTCAGCGTCGCATTCAACTCAACGCCCATCTTGTCGGCGGCCTTCATCACGAGCGTGGCGGCGGTCTTTTGACTGGCCAACGCGTTCGACAGCATCGGTTTCGAATAAAAGCCGGCATGGTCCCGGCTGATGACAACCAGCGGCGTTTCCTTGTCCAGCTTGCGCAGTTCGCGGGCCAGCGTGTAGCCCGCCAGGCCGGTGCCGAGGATGACGATGGGTGAGGACATGAATTCAAGGCTGTTCAAAAGCGGTCAAAAGAAAACGCACCGTGTGGCGGGAGCGCGGCGTGGCGTGAAGCGCTCAGATCTCGACCATCTCGAAATCGGATTTGGCGACGCCGCAGTCCGGGCATTCCCAGCCGTCTGGAATGTCGCCCCACCGCGTGCCTGAAGCGATGCCTTCGGCCGGCATGCCGACGGCTTCGTCATAGATGAAGCCGCACACGATGCATTGGTATTTCTTCATGAGAATCTCGTTTCGGGAACAGGTGAATATCGGCGGGCAAGGGTGCGAAGCTGCGGGCCTGGCTCAGGCTGCCAGTTTATTCTGCAGCCCTTACAGTCGGCCGCGTCGGCTGAACGCGCCCTTTTGATCTCTGGAGTTGACCATGGCCGCTTCGAAACACACCCCCATCCGCTGGTTGGGCCGCCTCTGGTGGCTGCTGGACGCGAGCCGCCGCCTGGTGCTGAATTTGTTGTTCTTGCTGCTGATCGTCGTGGTCATCGTGGCGGTGGTGAAGAGTGGTGCGCCGCTGCTCGAAGGCAAGACTGCGCTGGTACTCAACCTGCGCGGCCCCTTGGTCGAGCAGCGCTCGGCCAGCCTGCGCGGCACGGCGCTGTCGCAGCTCAACGGCAAGCCGTCGCAGGCCACGCAGCTGCGCGACGTGCTCAGCGTTCTCGACGCCGCCGCGCAAGACCCGAAGATCAACCGCGTGGTGCTGCTGCTCGATGAATTCCAGGGCGGCGGCCTGCCCGGCCTGCGCGAAGTGTCCGCCGCGTTGGCGCGTTTCAAGGCGGCCGGCAAACCCGTCGTCGCGTGGGGCTCGAACTATGACCAGCGCCAGTACCTGGTCGCGGCGCAGGCCAACGAGCTGCTGCTGCACCCGATGGGCAGCGTGATGCTGGACGGGCTGGGCGGCTACCGCAACTACTACCGCGATGCACTGGACCGCCTGGGCATCACCGTCAAGGTCGTGCGTGTCGGCACCTATAAAAACTTCGGCGAGCCGTACACGGCCAACCAGCCCTCTGCCGAGTCCAACGAATCGACCAATTTTCTCTACGCCGCGATGTGGGCCACCTACACCGACATGGTCGAGAAAGAGCGCGTGTTGGCCAAGGGCGCCGTGATGGCGTTGATCAACGAGCTGCCGCAGCGCCTGGCCGCGGCGGGCGGCGATCCGGCCAAGCTCGCGCTCGACGCCAAGCTGGTCGACGGGCTGAAGACGCGCGACGAACTGCGCCAGTGGGTGATCGAACACGGCGGCGTGGCCGATGCCGAGGGCAAGAGCTTTCGCCAGGTCTCGTTCGAGGACTACCTGTCGCGCCAGAAGCCGCGCCTCTTGGGAGATGCCATCGGCGTGGTGGTGGCCGAAGGCGACATCGTCGACGGCGTGGCGGCGGCCGGCTCGGTGGGCGGGCTGTCGACCGCCGAGCTGGTGCGCACTGCGCGCAACGACGAGCACATCAAAGCGGTCGTGCTGCGCGTCAATTCACCCGGCGGCAGCGCCTTCGGGTCCGAACTCGTGCG
>DASQOS010000365.1:0-6765 GCA_035644375.1 Rhizobacter sp. | reverse complement strand
TGCAGGCTGAACATCTGCGCCTGCTGGAACGGGCTCATGCGGCCTTTGGGCGACAGCATGAACACGTTGACGCCTTGCTTGCCGCGCAGCGCGTATTCGGCCGCGCTGCCGGTGTCGCCGGAGGTCGCGCCGAGGACGTTGAGCGTCGCGCCGCGACGCGCCAGTTCGTACTCGAACAGGTTGCCCAGCAGCTGCATCGCCATGTCCTTGAAGGCCAGCGTCGGGCCGTTGGACAGCGCTTGAAGGTAGAGGCCCGGTTGCAGCGGCTTCAGCGGCGTGATCTGCGGTGTGCCGAAGATGGCCGGGGTGTAGGTGCGCTCTGCGAGCCGGCGCAGATCGGCCGGCGGAATGTCGTCGATGAAGAGCGACAGGATCTCGAACGCCAGCGCGTGGTACGGCAGTTCGCGCCATTGGTCGAGCTGGGCGGCGCCGACGATCGGGTAGTGCGCGGGCAGGTACAGGCCGCCGTCCGGCGCCAGGCCTTCGAGGAGGATGTCGCAGAAGGCGCGCTGGGTTTTGTCGCCTCGGGTACTGAGGTATTTCATCGGGCCTCCCGCCGGGTCGCCCCAAGGGAAGGCCTCGCCCCCTCGGGGGGCAGCGAAGCGGCGAAGCCGTGAGCGTGGGGGCTCGTTTTCATTTCATCTCAGCTCAGTTCTTCTTTTCGGATGCGCACGATAGGCGCCAGCACGGTCGGCAAGGCCTGCATCTGCGCGATCGCCTTGTTCATCTCGCCTTCGAGCGTGTCGTGGGTCAGGATGATCGCGTCGGTGTGCGCTTCGCCTTCGGCCGATTCGCGCTGCAGCAGCGCATCGATCGAAATGCCATGGTCGGCCAGGATGCCGGTGATGCGCGCCAGCACGCCGGCCTGGTCGGCCACCTGGAGGCGCAGGTAGAACGAAGTCATCACCTGGCCCATGTCGAGGATCGGCGTGTTGGCCAGTTCGTCCGGTTGAAAAGCCAGGTGCGGTACGCGGTGGTCGGGGTCGGCGGTGTGCAGGCGCGTGATGTCGACCAGATCGGCGACGACGGCCGATGCGGTCGGCTCGGCGCCCGCGCCTTTGCCGTAGTACAGCGTGGTGCCGACGGCGTCGCCGTGCACCATCACCGCGTTCATCGCGCCTTCGACGTTGGCAATGAGCCGTTTGATGGGCACGAGCGTCGGGTGCACCCGCAGTTCGATGCCCGCGGCGACGCGCTTGGTGATGCCCAGCAATTTGATGCGGTAGCCGAGCTGTTCGGCATACCTGATGTCGGCCGCCTGCAGCTTGGTGATGCCTTCGACGTGCGCCTTGTCGAACTGCACCGGAATGCCGAACGCGATGGCGCTCATGATCGTGGCCTTGTGAGCCGCGTCGACGCCTTCGATGTCGAAGCTGGGGTCGGCTTCGGCATAGCCGAGCGCCTGGGCCTGCTTCAGCACGGCGGCGAAATCGAGGCCCTTGTCACGCATTTCGGACAGGATGAAATTGGTGGTGCCGTTGATGATGCCGGCGATCCACTCGATGCGGTTGGCGGTCAGGCCTTCGCGCAGCGCCTTGATGATCGGAATGCCCCCGGCCACAGCCGCTTCGAAAGCCACCATCACGCCCTTGGCGTGCGCGGCCGCAAAGATCTCCGTGCCGTGCACGGCCAGCAAGGCCTTGTTGGCGGTGACGACGTGCTTGCCGGCCGCAATCGCCTCGAGCACCAACGCCTTGGCAACGCCGTAGCCGCCGATCAGCTCGACGACGATGTCGATTTCGGGATTGGCAATCACCTGCCGCGCGTCGGCCACGACCCGTGCCGCGTCGCCCACCAAGGCCTGGGCGCGCCGGGTGTCCAGGTCGGCGACCATGGTGATCTGGATGCCACGGCCGGCACGGCGGCGAATTTCTTCCTGGTTGCGCTGCAGGACCTTGAAGGTGCCGCTGCCGACGGTACCGATGCCGAGCAAGCCGACTTGGATGGGTTTCATGGTGCGGGAAAGTTCACTGTGAAAGGCGTTTGCGGTAGTGCTCGAGGAAGCGTGCAATGCGCCCGATGGCCTCGGTAAGGTCGTCTGAATTGGGCAAGAACACCAGGCGGAAATGGTCGGGGTGGATCCAGTTGAAGCCGGTGCCCTGCACGATCAGCACCTTTTCTTCGGCCAACAGGTCGTAGGCGAACTGCTGGTCGTCGGTGATCGGGTACACCTTGGGGTCGAGCCGCGGAAACAGGTAGAGCGCTGCCTTGGGTTTGACGCAGGTGACGCCGGGGATGTCGGTCAGCAGCTGGTAGGCCAGATCGCGCTGCCGGCACAGGCGGCCCGACGGCGCCACCAGATCCTTGATGCTTTGATAGCCGCCGAGCGCCGTCTGGATCGCAAGCTGCCCCGGCGTGTTGGCGCACAGGCGCAGCGACACCAGCATGTTCAGGCCCTCGATGTAGTCGCGCGCATGCCGTTTTTCGCCAGACACCACCATCCAGCCGGCACGGTAGCCGCAGGCGCGGTAGTTCTTGGACAAGCCGTTGTAGGTGACGAACAAAACGTCGTCGGCGAGTGACGCCATGCTGGTGTGCTGATGGTCGTCGTAAAGCGTCTTGTCGTAGATCTCGTCGACAAACAGGATCAACTGGTGCTGGCGTGCGATCTCGATGATCTCGAGCAGCACGCTGTCCGGGTACAGCGCGCCGGTCGGATTGTTCGGGTTGATGACCACGATGCCGCGGGTGTTGGGCGTGATCTTCTTCTTGATGTCGGCCACATCCGGCATCCAGTCCGACTGTTCGTCGCAGACGTAATGCACCGGCGTGCCGCCCGACAAGCCGACCACCGCGGTGTAGAGCGGAAAGTCCGGTGACGGGATCAGCACTTCGTCACCGTCGTTGAGCAGCGCGTTCATGCTGATCGCGATCAGCTCGGACGCGCCGTTGCCCAGGTAGACATCGTCCACCGTCACGCCCTGAACGCCCTTCAGCTGCGTGTATTGCACGATGGCCTTGCGCGGCGCGAACAGACCTTTGCTGTCGGTGTAGCCGGCGGAGTGCGGCATGTTGCGAATCATGTCCTGCACGATCTCGTCCGGCGGCTCCAGGCCGAAGGCCGCCACATTGCCAATGTTGAGCTTGATGATCTTGTGGCCTTCTTCCTCCATCTGCCGCGCCTTTTCGGGCACGGGTCCGCGGATGTCGTAGGCCACGTTGGCCAACTTGCTGGATTTGACGATGGGTTTCAACGGAGGTCTCCGGAAGTGGCGCACTGCTGCCCCGAATGCCGCAACAGCCCCATGGGATTTAGAGCTTCTTCACGGCTTGCAAGTGCCTACAATTTAACCATAGGCTCTTTTTTCACCCGCACTGCACAGGTGCCCAGACGAACGTTGTGAATTGAAGCTGCAAGCTGATCGAATCGACGGCGTGAACGTCATCTCCGGCCTGGCCGCCGACACCGTGTCGGTCAACGGAGTGCCGCATCGCCAAAGCATCATCGTGCCGTGGCAAGGCGCTGTCGACACCTGGGCCGGCAGCGATGTAGCAGCGCTTACCGTCGCGGATTTTGAACGGCTTGCCCGCATGAACCCCGAGCTGGTGATCTTCGGAAGCGGCTTGCGCTTGAAATTTCCGTCCTCCGCGCTGTTGCGGCCGTTGATCGAACGGCGCATTGGCCTGGAGACGATGGACACTGCCGCAGCATGCCGAACCTACAACGTCCTGGTTGCCGAAGGGCGCCGCGCAGTGGCGGCACTGCTGCTGGGCTGAGCAACGCATTCGGCCGCGCCTTCCCCTCACTTCAAACACCCGTCGGGACTCGAACGAGGCCCCCATGGCCTTATAATCAAGGGCTACGCCTGACGAGGCGCAACTCTCCAGAATTCTTCATGACGCCAGCCCTCAACAAACCCCTCCCGGAATTTGAAGCGCTCGCAACCGGCGGTGTGAAGTTCACCCCGCAGGCTTTCGCCGGGCAAACCGTCGTTTTGTATTTCTATCCCAAGGACAACACTCCCGGATGCACCACCGAGGCCATGCAATTCCGTGATCGACACAAAGATTTCGTGAAGGCGGGCGCCTTGGTGTTTGGTGTTTCGCGCGACAACATGGCTTCGCACGACAAGTTCAAGCAGAACCTTGAACTGCCCTACGAACTGATTGCCGACACCGAAGAAAAGCTGTGCCACATGTTTGGCGTGGTCAAGAACAAGATCATGTACGGCAAGAAGGTCAAGGGCATCGAGCGCAGCACGTTTTTGATCGACAGCGCCGGTATCTTGCGCGCGGAATGGCGCGGCATCAAAGTCGCCGGCCACGTGGACGAAGTCTTGAAAGCCGTGAAGGCACTCAAGAAGGCCGCCTGAAATTTATCCCTGCATAGCACCAAAAAAGGCCGGAATTTCCGGCCTTTTCGCATTTCAACCACGGCCGTGTCAGGGTATGTTGAGCCATCAAACCAGATGTGCATAATGAGCCATGCCCGTGAGTTGTGAACCGCGCAGACCCCATGACAAGCCGTACGGTATCCGTGCGGCTTTTTTGTTTTCTTGGCCCACCTGACCACCCCCACCACCCATGCCACTGCCCAAGCCGCCTGTCAAACGAGCCGCCCTCCTGAACCCCGCCGACTTTGAATCTCAGGCCGCGCCCAAACCGGGCAAACGATCGCAAAAACATCCGGCCGCCGAGCCGGCGTCTCCGGGCGAGTTGAACCTGCTCGAACCCCTGCGAGAAGCAGCGCCGGTCGCATTGCCGGTCGCTGTCGTGGCCCCGCGTCCGGCGCCGGAGCCGCGTCGCCGCAAGATGCCGCACGCCGGTCCGCCCAAGTTGTTCGTGCTGGACACCAATGTGCTGATGCACGACCCGATGAGCCTGTTCCGCTTCGAGGAACACGATGTCTATCTTCCGATGATCACGTTGGAAGAACTGGACGATCACAAGAAGGGCATGTCGGAAGTCGCGCGCAATGCCCGCCAGGTCAGCCGCGATTTGGATGCGCTCGCAGCACAGCTGTCGCACCAGCCGGCTTGCGACATGGCGGCCGGTTTGCCGCTTTCGCAAACCGGGCACCGGGATGCGGGCGGCAAGCTGTTTTTCCAGACCAATCTGATCAACGTCACCCTGCCCTCGGGCTTGCCCCAGGGCAAAGCCGACAACCAGATCTTGGGCGTGGTGCAAGCCCTGCGCGAACAGCAATCCGGCCGCGAAGTCGTGCTGGTGTCCAAGGACATCAACATGCGCATCAAGGCCCGGGCGCTGGGCTTGGCCGCGGAAGACTACTTCAACGACAAGACGCTCGAAGACGGCGACCTGCTCTACACCGGCGTGCTGGCCCTGCCTGCGGACTTCTGGGACCAGCACGGCAAGACCATGGAGAGCTGGAACCAGGGCGGCCTCACCTACTACCGCATCACCGGGCCCTTGGTACCGTCGCTGCTCATCAACCAGTTCGTCTACCTGGAAGCTCCGGGCGCTGCACCGCTGTACGCCAAGGTCAGCGAAATCACCGGCAAGACCGCCGTGCTGCGCACCTTGCGCGAATACACCCACCAGAAGAACGCCGTGTGGGGCGTCACCGCGCGCAACCGCGAACAGAACTTCGCGCTCAACCTGCTGATGGACCCTGAGTGCGACTTCATCACCCTGACCGGCACCGCCGGCACCGGCAAGACGCTGATGACACTGGCCGCCGGCCTGTCGCAAGTGATGGACGACCGACGCTACACCGAGATCATCGTCACCCGCGTCACCGTGCCGGTGGGTGAAGACATCGGTTTCCTGCCCGGCACCGAAGAAGAAAAGATGGGGCCGTGGATGGGCGCGCTGGACGACAACCTGGAGGTGCTCTCCAAGACCGACGGCAGCGCCGGCGAGTGGGGTCGGGCCGCCACCAACGACCTGGTGCGAAGCAAGATCAAGATCAAGAGCCTGAACTTCATGCGCGGCCGGACCTTTCTGAACAAGTTCGTCCTCATCGACGAAGCACAAAACCTCACGCCCAAGCAAATGAAGACCTTGATCACCCGCGCCGGTCCGGGCACCAAGATCGTCTGCCTGGGCAACCTGGCGCAAATCGACACGCCGTACCTGACCGAAGGCAGTTCCGGGCTGACTTACGCCGTCGACCGTTTCAAGGGCTGGCCGCATTCGGGCCACGTCACGCTGGCACGTGGCGAACGTTCACGCCTGGCGGACTTCGCGTCCGAGGTTCTGTGATCAAAAGTGCATGAAGAAAGCCCGCTAAGTCCACGCCGCGTAAGGAGTTTGGGTTGACGGTGCGGGTCGGCTGCCCTATTCTCGAACGCATGTTGCATCGGGCACCCTTCCCCCTTCGCGCAGCCCTCGTGGCGGCGCTGTTGGCCTTGGGCAGCGCAACGGTGCAGGCCGGCCCCGAGGCCGCGCCAGATGCCATCGCCAAACTGCTGCGCGACAAAGGCCAGATGATCGACGCTGGCGTGCAGCAGAGCGCGGTGCTGGCAGCGGCGGCGGTGGAACCAGCCGCCCGACTCGGCGCCCAGGTGCGCGATGCCACGTCCGAGCTCGTGATATCAGCCCTGAACTTTGTCGGGGTGCGCTACCGCCGCGGCGGCAACGACTCCGACACCGGCTTCGATTGCAGCGGCTTCACCCGCGCCGTGTTCGAAAACAGCCTGGGCCTGCTGCTGCCGCGCCGAGTCGACGAGCAAGCTCATGCGTCGGGACTGCTGCCGGTCAAGCGGGATCAACTCCAGCCTGGCGATCTGGTGTTCTTCAATACCTTGAAGCGAACCTTCTCGCATGTTGGCATTTACCTGGGTGAAGGCAAATTCATTCATG
>DASQOS010000364.1:0-3027 GCA_035644375.1 Rhizobacter sp. | reverse complement strand
TTCACGGTCGTCGCCTGGCCCTATCTGGTGGCGGGCGGTTTTTTGGCGTGGCACGGCTTCAAGCGCTGGACCGCCACCGACGAAGGCCGCTATACGTGGGACCGCAGCAAGCTGCGCTTTCCGATCGCCGGCAAGATCATCCGCAAGGCCACCTTGTCGCGCTTCTCGCACAGCTTTGCGCTGGCGCTGAAAAGCGGCGTGCCGGTGGTGCAGGCGATGGCGGTGGTGGCCAGCACCGTCGAAAACGCCTTTTTCGCACGCGCGATCGAGAAAATGCGCGACGGCGTGGAGCGTGGCGACAGCGTGCTGCACACCGCGGCGGCCAGCGGCATCTTCACGCCGGTGGTGCTGCAGATGATCGCCGTGGGCGAGGAGTCGGGCACGCTCGACGAGATGCTGTCGCAGATCGCCGAGTTCTACCAGCACGAGGTCGAGTACGAGCTGAAGACGCTGGGCGCGCAGATCGAGCCGATCCTGATCATCTTCCTCGGCGTGCTGGTGGCGATCCTGGCCTTGGGCGTCTTCCTGCCGATCTGGGATCTGGGCCGCGTGGCGATCAAGTAGGGCTTGTTGCTTATCGGGTCGCCGAGGGGCCGCTGGCGAGGATTCGGTCACGGATCGGTGGGGCTCGCTTAAGTCTCGGCCGCCCCCGGCCGATACCACCGTCAAGACTGCCGTGTGTCTGATGCGGCAGGCGTTGCATGGCGAGCGATTTGAACGGCCATCCCCCGTTTGTTCCGGCGATCGTGCAGCGTCCTGCGGTTCCAAGATGCAAGGCATGTGCGAACCCACAACGGACAGCCGTGCGCGTCGCGCGCTACCTCCACAGAAAGCCACCATGGCCGGTTTCACGATGCTTGAACTGACGGTTGCAATCGCCCTCATGGCCTTGCTCGCCTCGGTCATGCTGTCGCGCTTTGCCGACCTGCAGCGGGCGGCCCGTGTCGGCCACCTGCAGGCCTTGCGGGGGGCGGTTTCGGCCGCCGCCACGCTGACCCATGTCGCGCTGATGATGCGTGCCGACCAGCCCGATGCCGTGCCATGCGCTGGCGGCGGCCTGGCCGACAACCGCTCGCGCGGCGCCGGCACGCTGTGCACCGACGGCGGCCTGGTGCAGACACAGCACGGTTATCCGGCATCGCTTGCGCTCGGCGGCCACGGCATCGTCTCGGCCGCTGGCAACGCCTTCAATGCGGTCAACACCGAGCTCATCGCCAACGGTTTCAGCGTCAGCGTGCACGGCGACGTGACGACCTTCGCGCGCAGCGACGCGCGGGCGCCGGAGACCTGCAGTTTTACCTACACCCAAGCCTTGGTTGCCGAAGCGGCAGCAGCCATTTCCGTCCCTGTGACTGCGGGATGCTGAGCCGTTGGCATCCATCGAACGAGTTCTGTGTTGAATTGAATTGAAGGAGAACGTGATGAAGAAGCAAACTGGTTTTACCTTGATCGAGTTGGTGGTGGTCATCATCATCCTCGGCATCATGGCGGCGGTGGCCGTCCCCCGTTACCTGGACATGTCGACCGGTGCGCACAACGCCGCGGCCAAGGGCGTGGCCGGCTCGATCGCCTCGGGCACCGCGCTGAACTTCGCGGCCCGCTCGGCCGGCGTGACCGGCAACATCCAGCTGAACGCCACCAACGTGTGCACGTCGGTGCTGCTGGGGCCGTTCGTGTCTGGCGTGACCTTGACGGCGGTCGCGCCGACGCTCGACGACCAGTTCCAGGTTTCGGGCACCGGCGACTGCAGCGTGGCCCAGACGACGGCGACCTGCTCGATCACACCGAACGGTTCCGTGACGCTGGCCCCCGCCATCGTTTCCTGCGCCCGCTGATTCTGCGGGGCGCCTCAGAGGCGCCCGGGAGAGCTCGCGATGCGCAGGCAACACGGCTTCACGCTCGCCGAGCTGGTCATCGTGCTGGTGCTGGTGGGCATCCTCTCGGTGGTGGTGATTCCGCGCCTGACCAACCAGAGCGGTTTCGCGGCCCGCGGCGCCCATGATTTCATCGGCGCCGGGCTGCGGTATGCGCAGAAGTCGGCGATCGCGATGCGACGCAACGTCTGCGTGGCGGTCGCGAGCGACCGCATGGGCGTCACCTACGCCGCCGCGGCCGGCAGCGCGCAGGCCTGCGCCGCGGCCCTGGTCAATCCGGGCAACGGTTTGGCGTTCGACGACAACAGCAACATGTTCCCCGGCGGCTCGACGGTGACAGCGGCGTCCAACGTCGTCTTCGACGCCCAAGGGCGGCCGTCGACCGCACTCACAATCACGGTGAATGGTTATGCGACCCCGGTCACCCTCGAAGCCGAAACCGGCCTGGTGCGCTGAGCCCGGCGCTGAACTCGGCGCTCGGCACAGCCGCCAGCGCGGCCTGTCGCTGATCGAGCTGGTGGTGGCCATCATGGTCATCGGCATCGCGGTGGCCGGCGTGCTGGTGGTCTTCAACCAGGCGGTGCGCGGCAGCGACGACCCGGTGGTGCGCAAGCAGGCGACAGCGATCGCCGAATCGCTGCTGACCGAGGTGCTGGCGCAGCCTTTCACCTTTTGCGATCCGCAGGATGCGGCGGTCACCAGCGCTGCCTCGGCCGCCGGCTGCAGCGTTTCGCAGGACACGCTGGGGCCGCAACCCGCGAGCGAAAGCCGCACTTCGCTCACCGACCCGTTCGACAACGTCGGCGACTACCACGGCTTCTCGATGGTGAACGGCATCCGCAGCCTGGACGACCCGTCCACGCCGATCGCCGGCTTGGACGCCTACAGCGCCGGCGTCGCCATCAGCCAGGCCGGCGCCACCTTCGGCCTGGCCCCCGCCGAGGCGTTGAAGGTGGTGGTGACCGTCACCGGCAAGGGCCAGACCGTCGTGTTGACGGGTTACCGCGTTCGTTACGCGCCCAACGCAGCCGGATGACGGCCATGAAAACCCACCGCTTCTCGTTGCGCCCTGCCCAGGCCGGCTTCACGCTGATCGAGATGGTGGTGGTGATCGTGCTCACCGGCGTCATCGGCGCGATCATGGCGGTGTTCG
>DASQOS010000363.1:0-8597 GCA_035644375.1 Rhizobacter sp. | reverse complement strand
AGTCTTGGCCATTGCCCACCCACACCGTGCCGTCTTGCACCGTCACTTGCAGTTGCATCGTGCGTTGCGCCAGCGTCGCCAGCGCCTGGCTTTGCGCCGCGAGCACTTGCCAGACGGCCAGGTTGCGAGCCCGTGTGAGCTTGCTGGCGATGCCGCTCCACCAGATCGGTGTGCTGTGGCTGAAACTGAACACGACGAGTCGCTGCGTGCGCGGGCTGACTTTCATCAGCCGCTTTTCATCCGGCTGCCCGACGTCGATCCACAGCTTGACCTCTCCGGTCAGATCCTTGTGCCACAGATCGGGCTCGTCGGTGTCCCACAGGCTCTTGGCGAATTCAAGCTGACCATTGAGATCGTCGGCCGGCACGTTCAGCGCAAAGGCCAGCAGTCGCATCATCATGCGTTCGTCGGTCTCGGATGGATGGCGCGCAATCGTCACTTGGTGGTCGCCGTAGATGTTGCGGTCCATGTCGGCAATTTGCAGCTGGGCTTTGTAGATGGTGGCCTTCAGTGCCATGCGGGCTTTCGATGCGCGGAGCCTGGATTAGACCAGAGCAGGCACTGCGACAATGGCAGCCTTGCACGCGAAGGACAACACAGCATGAGCATGAAGAAATCGGATCTGGACAAGAACATGGGCAGAAAGATCAGCGGGCAGATGAAGGCCGCCGGCGTGCCCGACCGCTTCGCCCAGGGCGCTGCCGACGCGGTGGACAGGCGCGAACAACGCAAGCGCGATTCGGCCGCCGGCTTGGTGCCTTTTGCCTGCAAGCTGCCGGCCGATCTGACCAAACGCCTGCAAGAACGCGCCGCCGCCCACGAAGGCGGCATGAATGCGCTGGTCGCCGCGCTGCTCGTCAAGGCGCTCGGAAAGTGAGCCGGGCAGCGTCTCTGTCCGTCAATTGGAGCTGACGGGAAGCAGGCGGTGCAGGGCCGCCAGGAACGGCACGAATTCGATGGGCTTGGTCCAGTAGTCGCAGAACCCGGCAGCCAGCGCGAGTTGAATGTCTTGCGGCATGGCGTTGGCTGACAGCGCCACGCACTGCGTGTGCGCCGTTTCCGGCTGCTGCCGCAGGCGGTAAAGCACTTCCAGGCCGTCGATGTCGGGCAACTGGATGTCGACCAGAATCAAATCGGGTTGCAGTTGCCGGGCGCGTGCCACGCCGGCCATGCCAGTGACTGCCGATTCGATCGTGATGTTGCTCTGGCTGCGAATCAGTTGCTCCAGCAGGAGCACGTTGATCGGGTTGTCTTCGATGTACAGCAAAGTGCCCCGCCGCTGCAGGTCGGACGCTACGGGCGGCAGGCCGGTTGCCGCGTCTGACGGCGCGGCGGCCGGCGCAGCCACCGGGGCGGCGTTCCAACGCGGCAGCAACACCTCGAACAACGAGCCAATGCCCGGCTGGCTGGTCACCGCGATCGTGCCTTTCATGCGTGCCACCAGCGCCTTGACGAGAGCCAAACCGATGCCCGTGCCCTCAATGCCTTGCGCTTCCATGCCCAGGCGGTTGAAGGGCTCGAACAAATGCGCCAGTTGCGCATCGGACATGCCACAGCCGGTGTCCTGAACGCTCAGCTTCACGTGTGTCGGAGTGCTCTCGCACGAGACCGTGACGGTGTCTCCGGCCCGGCTGTATTTGATGCCGTTGCTCAACAGGTTGATTAACACCTGTTTCACGCGCACGCGATCTGCGTGCACCGTGCCCGCCAGCACGCCATGGCGCAGCGTGACGCCTTGCGCTCGCGCCATCGACTCGACCAGCGGCAAGGTTTCCGACAGAACGTCGCGCAAGGACACGGCTTGCAGACAAAGCCTGAAGTGCTGGCTCTCCAGGCTCGACAAGTCCAGCATGTCGTTGATGAGGGAAAGCAGATGTTCACCGGCCGACTCGATGTGGGTCAACTTGCTGCGCTGATCGTTCGACAGCGAATCGGTTTGCAGCTGCAGCAGTTGCGCGAAGCCCAGAACCGCGTTCAGCGGCGTGCGCAATTCGTGGCTCATGCGCGACAGGAATTCCGATTTGGCCTGGCTCTCGCGCCGGGCGATCTCGGCCTCTTGGAGGTCGAGCTGAAGGTTCATGGCCTCGGTGACGTCCCAGTTCACGCCGATCAGGCGTCGCTTCTGACCGTCCGCATCGATCACCAGCGTGGACCGCGATGCCAGCCAGCGCACCGTGCCGTCCGGCCAGCACACCCGAAACTCGTAGCTCGCGCTGCCCGGGTTGTCGGTCGACTGCCGCATCATCGAACGCACGCGCTCGATGTCGTCCGGATGCGTCATCGCAAAGCGCTGCTCTTCGCTGGGCGCCGCTTCTTGCGGCGCAATCCCGCGCAACCGGAACATGTCTGTATCCCAGATCGCCGCGCCGGTTTCGATGTTCCATTCCCAGCTTCCCATGCCGACGCTTCGAGCGGCCAGCGAGACCCGCTCATTGGCACTTCGCAGGTCGGCTTGCGCCATCGCCCGGTCGGACACGTCCATCGCGACACCGACGAACTCGATCGCTTCGCCCTGCGTATTGCGCCTCAGAACACGGCGCGACAGCACGTGCACCCAGCCGCCGTCTGCGCGCTTGTATCGCGCTTCGGTGTCCACCGGGCGGTGGCCCTCGGACAACTGGCTGGCCGCTGCCACCACGCGGGGCAGGTCGTCGGGATGGATCAGCGCGCGTACTTCCTCCAGCGGGACCCCATCGGACCGGCGTTCGATGCCGAGCACGCGGAACGCCAGGTCGTTGTAGAAAATGCGGTTCAGCTTGAGATCGTGGCGCCAGATGGCGATGTTGGCCAGGTCCACGGCAATCTTCAACTCCGCGTGCTGTCGACTCATGGCGTCGCCCAGCCGATAGGCTTCGGTGTCGTCCACCACCAGGCCCATGGCCCGCTGCGGCACTGCTTCGGCCGACACCGTGACTTCCCACTGCGAATGGAGGCGGCGTACGCGGCCGTCCGGCAGCACCACCCGATAACGGCTTTCGTGGCGGCCCGCCGTGCGCATCGACGCTGCTGCGTACGCCGCGCCGCAACGGTCATCGACATGGATGCGCTGCTGCTCTTGTTCAAGCGTTGGAACGCCCTCGCTCGGCTCGAAGCCGAACAGGCGAAACATCCCCGCATCCCAGCGCCCGACCCCGGATGAGAGGTCGCGTTCCCATGTGCCCAGGCGTTCATCCAGCATGGCGTTCCGTGCGCCGGTGGCTGCGGTAGAAGCGATCGGTTCCGGAAGAGGGGTCATGAATGCCCTGTCCAAGGCAGTGCGCGAGGCCAGTCTGGCGCCCGCGCCGCGGCTGAAGCCGGCATTTTGCGCCGGCGCCACACGCAGTGAAAGAGAACTCGTGTCGGACGCTTCTGACAGGCAGCCACGATGCGCGCTGATACGAATTCCACGGAACTTTTTTTACATTCAACACAGGTCATCGCGTTCAGAAAAAGAAACAGAAAGCCGGAAATGAAGCATCACTCGTTGCGCCGCGGGTTGGCCCACTCCCGATGGCTTGCGGCAAGCGCGGCCCTGGCCGGCGCTGGGTTTGTGGCAACTGCGGGGTTTGCGGCATTCAGCAGCGTCTTGGCAGCGCCGCCGGTGCAAAGCGTCGCCCAGGTCGATTTGCAGCGCTTTGCCGGGCAGTGGTTCGACTTGGCGCACTTGCCGAACCGCTTGCAAGCGAATTGCGTCAGCGACACGACGGCCACGTATCAGCCGCAGCCCGATGGTTCCCTGGAAGTCGTCAGCCGTTGCCGCGAGAGCCTGGAAAAATGGAACGTCGTCGAAGGCCGCGCTTTCCGCGCCGAGGGCGACACCTCCGGCGCGCGCCTGAAGGTCACTTTCTTGCCGAGCTGGCTGCAGTGGATTCCGCTCGGGCGGGGTGACTACTGGGTGGTGATGCTGGACCCGGATTACCGCTACGCGGTGCTCAGCGAGCCTTCCAAGAAGCACATCTGGATCCTGTCGCGCACCCAGACGCTTGACCCGGCGATCTACAAATCGATCATCGATTCGCTGCGCGCCACCGGTTACCCGGTCGAGAGATTGGTCAAGACGCCACACCAGCCTGCCCCCGCCGCAGGCGCCTGGCTTGGCCTGCTGGTGTAGGGCAGATCGAGGAACACATAAAAAACGCGGCCGAAGCCGCGTTTCGTCTGCCGAAGCAGCGGGTTTACAGCACGCGGATGTTCGCGGCTTGCAGGCCCTTTTGGCCTTGCTTGACTTCAAATTCAACGCGCTGGTTTTCCAGCAGCGTCTTGAAGCCAGAACCGGTGATGTCGCGGAAGTGAGCGAACAGGTCAGCGCCGCCCGCGTCTTGAGCGATGAAGCCGAAGCCCTTGCTCTCGTTGAACCACTTCACGGTACCGGTTTGGTTTTGCGTCGTCATGGACGATCCTATCTATAACAAAGTAATGCGATGCACATGCCTCGCATGCAGAGACACTCAAGAAACGTCATTCGGGGGATTTCTAACGAAACCCTTCTGGAACCAGAAGGGCAGGGCAAAAATATCACTCACAACCACAGTCTTGCGTATACCTGTGGGCGGACTATACACCACGACCTTGATTGACATGTCGCTCGCTTCGCTGACTCTTTTGTCTGAGCACGCTTGCTTTGGCGGCGTGCAAGGCTTTTATCAGCATGCGTCGTCAGTGATCGGCTTGCCGATGCGCTTCGCGGTCTACCAGCCGCCGCAGGCCAGGGCGGGCGGTCGCGTGCCGGTGCTGTTCTACCTGGCCGGCCTGACCTGCACCGAAGAAACCTTCGCCATCAAGGCGGGCGCGCAGCAGCATGCCGCGCACCACGGCCTGATGCTGGTGATGCCCGACACCAGCCCGCGCAACACCGGCATCGCCGGCGCCCATGCCGAATGGGACTTTGGTGACGCCGCAGGCTTTTACCTCGACGCCACGCAGGCGCCGTGGAGCGCTCACTGGAAGATGGATTCCTACATCACGGTGGAGTTGCGCGAGCTGATCTTCAAGAACTTTCCGGCGCGCGCCGAGCGCATCGGCGTGTTCGGCCATTCGATGGGCGGGCACGGCGCCTTGACGCTGGCGCTGAGGAATCCCGGCCTGTACCAGAGCGTCTCGGCCTTTTCGCCGGTGGCCGCGCCGTCTCGGTGCCCGTGGGGTGTCAAGGCGTTTTCGCGCTATCTGGGTGACGACGCGCGTGCATCCTGGGCGCGTTACGACGCGACCGAGCTGGTGCGGGCCGGCGCTGCTGCGCCACACCTGCTGATCGACCAGGGCTTGGCCGACAAGTTCTTGTCGGAGCAGCTGCACCCCGATCTGTTCGAAGCGGCCTGCCTGGAGGCCGGCCAGCCGCTGACGCTGCGTCGACACGCCGGATACGACCACGGCTACTACTTCATCTCGACCTTCATGGCCGACCACCTGGCGCATCACGCGCAAAACCTGCTTGCAGCATGAAGTTGCCGGTGCTTGACCCATCGCTGTCTGTCCGTGGTTCGACCGAAGACGCGGCTGGCCCGGATGCAGTGGCGATCAACACCTGGGCGCACGACCCGACCGTGTGCCGCTGCTCGTATGCCCTGCTGGCGCGGGAGTTTGGTTTGCCGCACACTGACTGAACTTTTGTTCAGGACCACGGTGAGCATGAATTTGATCGATTTCGAATTGCGCGGCGACTACATCACCCTCGACTCTTTGCTCAAGGTCACCGGCCTTGCATCCAGTGGCGGCGCCGGCAAGGCGATGGTCGAAGAAGGTCTGGTGCACGTCGATGGCCAGCCAGAACTGCGCAAGACCTGCAAGGTGCGGGCCGGCCAGGTGGTGAGCTTGCTGGGGGCTCGCGTCAGGGTCCATGCGCCGACGATGCCGGCCTCATTCGACGGGACCGATCGGCCCCACGTCGAAGAGTAAACCGGGCGCCGCAACAGGCGGTGCCCCGTGTGCTGCGATCGCAGCCGCACGGGTGACCTCGCCGCTCAGAACTTGTAGTTGAAGCCGACCGACACCAGATCGGTGTCTGATTTGGTGTCGAACGCGTCGAAGCGATAGCGCTCCCATTCACCGCGGATCGCGGCCTTGGGGTTCAGGTTGTACTGCACCCCCAGACCGACCTTGAACGAAGCGCCGTCATCTTCGCCGTTGAACGGTGCGGGCGCGCTCGAATTCAGTCGGCCGCCGAACACGCCCAGACGCGCCAGGCCGGACCACTGCGGCGTGAATGGCACCTTGGCCACACCGTCCAGGAAAACACCTTCGCCTTTGATCGAGCCCGACGAAGAATTGAATTTGCCGAGGTTGGCATAACCGAGCTCGACGGCAATGTTGGGTGTGAATTCATAGCCGAGGTAGGCCTTGCCGCCGATGTCGCTGCGGTCCAGGCCGAAGGTGTCGTTCCCTGTCCAATGCGATTGGCCCAAGCTGCCGCCGATGTACACGCCGGTGTTGTTCTGGGCTTGCGACACCACGGGAAGGGCGGCGAGGGCTGCGCAGGCAGCGACGCTGCTGAGTTTGTATTTCATGCGGTACTTCCTTTCAGTGCATCGCACGCCACGGCACAAATGAGGGGCGTGAACGATGCACGGATGGTCGCGGCGATGGCACCTGCCACCAACCGGACGCGTTCGCGAAGCACCGTGCGGAATATTTCCCCACGCGTGTAGGCCAAGGCTGACAGCGTGTAAAGAAGCATTGCGCGCCGCGCGCTTTTTTCTAGGCCTGCGGTGGGGTCTTTGCCGAGCGTGTTTGCTCGCGCAACATGAACAGGTAAAGGCTCTCGGTCTTTTCGCGCGCCCACGGCGTCTTGCGCAAGAACTTCAGACTCGACGCCACGCTCGGCTCGCTGGTGAAGCACCGGATGGCGATCTGTTCACCCAGCGCCGGCCAGCCGAAGTGCGCCACCAAGGCATTCAGCATCTGCTCCAGCGTGACGCCGTGCAACGGATTGCGTGGCTGCGTGCTCATCAGGTCGGGGTCAGCAAGGACAGCAACTCGGGACGCAGCTTGCACAGTGCATCGACGACCGCGGCGTGATCGCGCGCAAAGGCGAAGTCGGCAAAGTCGAAGCCTGGCCCGACGGTCGCGCCCAACAGCGCAAAGTCGCCGCGCGGCTGTGCGGCCTGCCAGCATCCCGCGGGCACCGTGTGGCGCGGCGCGGTGTGGCCGCTTGCCGCAGACAAATCCACGTGCGTCACCCGATCGAGCGTCGGCGGCATGCACCACAGGCGCAAGGGGCCGCCCTCCAGCAAGTGCCATACCTCGTCGGATTGCACGCGGTGCCAGGCGCTGAATTCGCCGGCGGCCAGCAGAAAGTCGATGCTGGTCAACGCGCTGCGTGGGTCGCGTCCATCGTGTGGCACGACACGCGAAGCAGAGCGAAACACCTCGCGGTAGTGGCCGCCTTCAGGATGCGGCGCGAGCTGCAGCAGACGAATCAGTTCTGAAACGCGGTTCGATGAATTCGGTTGGGACGAAGGCATGCGCAGGCCCGGTCAGGCCACGAAATAAAGCACGGTCACGTAGTGGCAGACGGTTCCGGTCAGCACGAACAGGTGCCACACACCGTGCGCATGGCGCCAGCGCTCGTCGTTGGCGTAGAAAACAATCCCGGCGGTGTACATCAGACCGCCGGCCACCAGCCAGAACAAACCCCAGGCCGGCAGTTGTTGCACCAGCGGGACGGCGGCCACCACGCCCAGCCAGCCCATGGCCACATACAGCGGAACCGATGGCACGCGGTCGCGGCCGAAGCCCAGCTCTTTGACGATGCCCAGTATCGCCAGGCCCCAGACGGTGCCGAACAAGGCCCAGCCCCAAGGCCCGCGCAGCGTCACCAGCGTGAAGGGCGTGTAGGTGCCGGCGATCAACACATAGATCGCGCAGTGATCGAACTTCACCAAGGCCTTCTTGGCCGCGCCGCGGACGCTGTGGTACAGCGTGGAGGCGCCGTACAACAGCACCATGCTGGCGGCAAAGATGCTGGCACCGACGACCCGCCAAGCGTCGCCTGCGATGGCCGACTGGGTGATCAGTACCGTGGCACCCGCCACGGCGAACAGCAGGCCCGCGAGGTGGGTGAAACTGTTGAAGCGTTCTCCGTGGTACATGGGTCAAGCGTGAAGTTCCGGTAAGAGTCTTTTACGGCAAAAGTATGTCAGGCTTTTGTCGGTGCACACGGTGGCATCATCGTCCACATGATCGCTCACATTCTTCCCCCCTTCACCGAGCCCTCGACACTGTCGGACCAGCTTCGCTCGACCGGGCAGGTGGTCATCTCTCCTGCAACCCTGAGTGCACTGCTCGACACCGAGCTGGGGCAGCTCGACACCTTGAAGCCGAGCTGGAATGACCTGCCGGCCGACACCTACCTGCGCGACGGCGGCCGCTACCGGCGGCGGCGCCATGCGTGTTTCATCGTCGATGGACCAAAGGCGGAGCTGGTGCCGCGCCGCGCGCACTGGCAGCCGATCGAGTACAACGCCTTGCACGGCGGCCTGGAGCGCTGGTTCGAACCGGTCGCGCCCGCCGTTCTCGCACAGCCGGCATGGACCAAGCTGCTGACTTCGTTGAGCCGACTGTGTTCGGCCATCAAGGGCGATCAGCCGTGGTACGTCGAGGCGCACCAGTTCCGCATCGACACC
>DASQOS010000362.1:0-2962 GCA_035644375.1 Rhizobacter sp. | reverse complement strand
CTTCCGACACCGTGGCGTCCGCCGCGACACGCAGCACGCTGTGCGGTCCCGTGTCGATCAGGCCGGCAACCTTGCCGAGAACATCGCCTTGGCGGTTGACCACCGACAGGCCGATCAAATCGACCCAGTAGTACTCATCGGCATCTGCGGTGGGAAAACTCGACCGCCCGACAAACAGGCGGGCACCACGCAAGGCCTCGGCGGCTTGCCGATCGTCCACACCCTGGGCCTGTGCCACGACGCCACCGCCGTGGTCCTTGGCTTCAACGATTTTCAGCAGCGGCGGAAAGCTGGCGGCGGCCGCACCGGGCCGGAGCACACCGTCTTCCGGAGGTTTGACAAACCAGCGCTTGGAAGAAAAAAGTGCCTGGGGATCTGATGCAAACGGCTGGACCTTGATCCAACCCTTGACGCCCCAGGCAGCGACGACGCGGCCGATTTCCACCGCGTCTTCGGGCCACGCCGGATCTGGCGCCCCGCTCATGGACGCTGAGTTCACGAACGCCGCCGCTGTATCAGCCTTCTCAGGCCGCAGCCTTGGCTTGCGCCACCAGACGGGCGACCGTCGGCGACAGCTGGGCGCCGTTGCTGGCCCAGTGCTCGATGCGGTCGAACACCACGCGCAAAGGCTCTTCGCCACCGGACGCCACCGGGTTGTAGAACCCGACACGTTCGATGAAACGGCCATCGCGGCGGGTGCGCGAGTCAGCGACGACGATATTGAAAAACGGACGCTTTTTGGCGCCACCACGTGCGAGTCGGATCACGACCATGTTGTTTCCTTGGAAAACTGAAACATCCACTGCACCAGGAGACACTCAGGGCGAGCAGATCAAAAAAGCAAGAACAGTAAGCTCTTGCCATGGGCCGGTGTCGTAGATACGCCTGTTTTCCAACAAGCCGCCACCGAAACCCTCGATTATAAACTCACTCGGGACTTGAACACCCCATGGGCACTGCCGCAATCTCGATTCGTTCCTGTACACGTGCCGATCTGCCGGCGGTGACACAGATTTATGGCTGGAACGTGCTCCACGGCACGGGAACCTTCGAGTTGGAGGCGCCAGACCTGGCCGAAATGACGCGCCGCCACGACGACGTCGCCTCCAAAGGCCTGCCCTGGCTGGTGGCCGAGGGTGCCGTCGGGCTGCTGGGCTACGCCTATGCCAACCATTTTCGACCCCGCCGTGCCTACCGGTTCTGCCTGGAAGACTCGGTCTACCTGGCGCCCGACGCCCAAGGAAAAGGGGTTGGCAAGCGGCTGCTGGCCGAACTGCTGGCGCAATGCGCAGCCCTGGGTGCGAGACAAATGCTGGCCGTGATCGGCGATTCGGCCAATGCCGCGTCGATCGGTCTGCATGCCAGCCTCGGTTTCGGGCACACCGGCGTGTTGAAATCGAGCGGCTGGAAATTCAATGCCTGGCGCGACGTGGTCCTGATGCAGCGTGCCTTGGGCGCAGGCGACCGGACGTCTCCCGAAAGCGACTCATGAACGGCTACAAATCCAAGACCCTTGCCACCTGGTTCGCCCTGGTCGGCGGCAGCCTGGGCTGGCACCGCCTGTACCTGTACGGGGTTCGCGATGCATGGGCCTGGCTCTGGCCGCTGCCGACCTTGCTCGGCGCCTATGGCGTGGAACGGGTTTGGACGCTGGGCCAGGACGATCACCTGGCCTGGCTGCTGGTGCCGCTGCTGGGCATGGCGGTCGCGGCGGCCATGCTCACCGCCATCGTCTACGGCCTGATGCCGGATGAAAAATGGAATGCACGCTTCAACCCGAATGGGCCCGAGCATCACACAGGGTGGCTCGCCATCGGCGGGGTGGTGTTGGCCTTGCTGGTTGGCGCCACGGTGCTGATGTCGACCATCGCATTCAGCAGTCAGCGCTTCTTCGAGTACGAGATCGACGAGGCGCACAAGATCAGCCGGTGAATGGAGCCCCTCGGCGGAGCGTGTGCTCGGCCGGTCCCCCGGTGGGACTGCGGGCCGGCTTGGGGCGGCCCGGCGCTCGGTCCGCGCGCTAACGGCGCCGCTTCCCCTGGCGAACTGCGTTCGCCTGTCCCCGAGGGGAATGCAAGGGGTCAGCGGAATATCGAGAAGCTCAGCCAGTAGAAGATGCCGGCCACGAAGGCCGAGGCGGGGATGGTGAAAATCCACGCCCAAACGATGTTGCCGGCAACGCCCCAGCGCACCGCCGATGCGCGGCGCACTGCACCCACGCCGACGATGGCCCCGGTGATGGTGTGCGTGGTCGACACCGGAACGCCGAGTGCGGTGGCCAGAAACAGTGTCAACGCGCCCCCGGTTTCGGCGCAAAAGCCGCCCACGGGTTTGAGCTTGGTGATTTTCTGGCCCATGGTCTTGACGATGCGCCAACCACCGAACATCGTGCCGAGGCCAATCGCCACATAGCAGCACCAGATCACCCAGTAGGGCGGCAAGGCATCGCCGGCCGACGCGTATCCGGTGGCAATCAACAGCATCCAGATGATGCCGATGGTCTTTTGCGCGTCGTTGCCTCCGTGTCCCAGGCTGTAGAGCCCGGCCGACACGAGTTGCAAACGCCGAAACCAGTTGTCCACACGCAGTGGCGAAGAGCGCCTACAAATCCAGGCGACCGCCACCAACGACACCGCTCCCAGCAGAAAACCGAGTGCTGGCGAAATGAAGATGAACGCCACGACCTTGAGCACGCCCCCGGCCACCAGAGCCGACGCGCCGGCCTTGGAAATCACCGCTCCGCAAATTCCACCGATCAACGCATGCGACGAGCTCGACGGAATGCCGTACCACCAGGTGATCACGTTCCAGGTGATGGCGCCGATCAAGGCGCCGAACACGACATGGTGGTCTACCACGCCCGGCTGAACGATGCCCTTGCCGACGGTGGCGGCCACATTCAAGTGAAACACCGCGATCGCCAGCACGTTGAAAAAGGCCGCGAACAGCACGGCCTGCTGTG
>DASQOS010000361.1:0-5692 GCA_035644375.1 Rhizobacter sp. | reverse complement strand
CGAGCGACGTTTTCATGGCAAAAATCAGTGCCCGTGCCAAGCGGCCGCCCATGTCACCCAATGTGGCCGTTCGCCAGCTGTACCAAGAAAACCCGACCGACCCGCTGACGATGGCCATGGTGAAGAAGCTCGGACCCTATCCGCCCGGCAGCCTCGTGCAGCTCGGCACCGGCGAGGTGGCCGTGTCCATCCGTCTGGCCGCCGTGGGGCCCCATCCACTCGTGGCCACCCTGAGCGATCGGAACGGGCGTCCGTGTGCCGAAACACACCGCCGAGACACCGCCCTGCCCGAATTCAAAATTCAGGGGCCGCCCAAAGAGCTTGAACACTACACGCGCGTGCTTCCAGAGCGGGTCTACGGCATTCTGGCCGGCTGATTGGCGCGCCGTTCAGCGCGGTTCAAACTTGCACCCGCATCCACATCGAGCCGGAAGAGGGCTGGCCCGCGAACCATGACTTTTGCCCATTCGAAAGCGCGCGAAAGCGTTCCTATTTCTCGCCGCACGACGCGCCTCCCCGGGGCTAGGGGATATCCCGAAGTCGACCCCGCCGCAACACTTGCTTACGTTTTCCGGTTGCCGGGTCATCGCGTCGCGAGACCGTGCAACAGCACCCCCATCCGAACTTGAATCACTGGAACTTGAAATGACACTGCAACACGCTCGTTGGGCCGTCGGCCTGCTGCTGGCCGCCACCGCCACCTGGAGCCAAGCGCTCGTTTTCGCGGTCAACGACGGTGCCACCTACAAGGTGTCCGATGCCGACATCCGCACCAGGTACGCCGGCTTGGCCGCCGACCTGAGCAAGCTGCTGAAGCAGCCGGTGACGATCGAACCGGTGAGCGCGTATTCGGTGTTGCGCAAGGGCCTGGCCGACAAGCAGTACGACCTGGCTTTCGTGCACCCGACGCACATCTCGATCGAAGCGATCAACAAGTCGGGCTACAAGCTGGTGGCGGTCACCAAGGGCTATCAGCAGTACAGCGCCAACTTCATCGTGCGTGCCGATGCGTCGCAAAAGAGCTTGGCCGACCTGAAGGGCACGAAGATCGGTCTGCCCGACCAAGACTCGATCACCGCGTGGATGGTGCGTGCGACGCTGCGCGATGCGCTGGGCGGCGAAAACCAGGTCGACTACGTCTACACGCGCTTCCAAGACGCCGTTCCGTTTTTCGTGGAGAACAAGCTGACCAAGGCCGGTTCGACCGGGTCGGCTGCGGTCGTGAAGGCCTGGCAGGCTTCCGGCGGCAAGGTCCTGGCCACCTCGCGTGCGGTGCCGGTGAAGGACATCATCGCCAGCCCGACGCTGCCCTCGGACCAGGTGCAACTGGTGCGTGCGTACCTGCTGGCCCTGGACACATCGGAAGAAGGCAAGAAGAAGCTCGAGCCGATGAAGTTCCAAGGCTTCGCCAGCTACTCGGATGCCGACATGACGGCGATCGGGAAGTGGCTGGGGTTGTGAGGCGCCCGGCCTCGCCCGCGCCGGTTCACTGACCGAAAGGCGAGGCTTGCATGATCGTCCGCTGAGGGCGTTGCGCGGCCCGATTCATCCCGCGACAAAGCGCTGGCCGCGCTTGAACTGGCCCAGCGCCATCCCATCAACAGCACTCCGGTGACGGCGAGCGCCGCCGTCCAGCCCTGGCGCGGCGCCGTGCCGCTCAGCAGGCGCGTGAGGGTCACTCGAAACCTGCGATCCCGACCCCAGCCCTGCGAAGTGCTCTCATGCCAGAACCATCGCTGCTGATGTCGTGGGGCTTGTTGTTCGCATTCAACCGCCACGCGCTCACCTTCGATCAGATCGTGTTGAAGGCTCGGCAAATCCCATAACCCTTCGCGCCTATGCCCATAGGCAATGTCGATGGCTGCGTGTGTTTTATTCAATTTCACCTGAACGCTTGCGATTACTAATCTTGGCCGGTCCCACAACAGCGGAGAACACCGATGAAACACCGGATCGCCCAAGCAACTTCGGCCCTGACCGCCCTTCTGACCAGCGCACTGTTGAGCACCGCGCTGCACGCGCAGAATCTGACGCGCGACAACGGCGCGCCGGTCGGCGACAACCAGAATTCGCAGACCGCCGGCGCCAACGGCCCGGTGCTGCTGCAAGACGTGCAGTTGATCCAGAAGCTGCAACGCTTCGATCGCGAGCGCGTTCCCGAGCGCGTGGTGCACGCGCGCGGCACCGGCGCACACGGCGAGTTCGTCGCCAGCGCCGACCTCTCCGACGTGACCCGCGCCAAGGTCTTTGTCAACGGCACCAAGACCCCCGTGTTCGTGCGCTTCTCGACCGTGGTGCACGGCAACCACTCGCCCGAGACCCTGCGCGACCCGCGCGGCTTCGCGACCAAGTTCTACACCAGCGAAGGCAACTGGGACCTCGTGGGCAACAACCTGCCGGTGTTCTTCATCCGCGATGCGATCAAGTTTCCGGACATGGTGCACAGCCTGAAGCCCAGCCCCGACAGCAACCTGCAGGACCCGAACCGCTACTTCGATTTCTTCTCGAACGTGCCTGAGGCCACGCACATGCTGACGCGCCTGTACTCCGACCTGGGCACGCCGGCGAGCTACCGCACGATGGACGGCAATGGCGTGCACGCCTACAAGTTCGTCAATGCGCAGGGCCAAATCACCTATGTCAAGTTCCACTGGAAGAGTCAGCAGGGCGAGAAGAACCTGAGCGCCGCCGAAGCCTCGGCCGTGCAAGCCAAGACCTTCAACCACGCGACCGAAGACCTGATCGCCGCCATCCAGCGCGGCGACTTCCCGAAGTGGGACTTGTATGTTCAGTTGCTCAAACCCGAGCAGTTGAACGGCTTCGACTTCAACGCGCTCGATGCCACCAAGGTATGGAGCGGCGTGGCCGAGCGCAAGGTCGGCACGCTCACGCTCAACCGCAACCCGGCCAACGTGTTCCAGGAAACCGAGCAGAGCGCGTTCGCCCCGGGCAACCTGGTGCCGGGCATCGAACCCTCCGAAGACCGCCTGCTGCAGGGGCGGATCTTCAGCTACAACGACACGCAGATCTACCGCGTCGGCGCGAACGTCTACCAGTTGCCGATCAACGCACCGCGCACCAGCGTGACGAGCAACAACCAGGACGGCGCGGTGAATGACGGCGCGCGCATCGGCAACGTGAACTACGAGCCTTCGGTCAACGCGCCGAAGCCGCAGGACGCCGCCTACAAGTACAGCAGCCTGCCAGTGCAAGGCGGCACCCAGCAGGCCCGCATCGCGAAGACGCTGAATTTCCGCCAGGCCGGCGAGTTCTACCGTTCGTTGCCGGCCAAGGGCCAAGCCGACCTGATCTCCAACCTCGCGGGCGACCTGGGCCAGGTGCGCAACGAGAGCGTGAAATACACGATGCTCTCTTACTTCTACAAGGCCGATCGCCAATACGGCGAGGCCATTGCCAAGGCCGTGAAGGCCGACGCCGGCCGGGTCGAGAAGCTCGCCGCCGCGCTGTCGGAATGAATGAAAAGCGCCGCTGACCAGGAGCCCCGCCATGACCGCTTCATTCTTCCGGCGCGCGGCCGCGCCGCGGGCCGCCGCGCTGCTGATGCTCGCGGCACTGCCCGGCGTGCGCGCTGGCCAGACCGACGCCGCCGCACCCCGTGCCGCTGGCGCGTCCTCCACCGCGGCCAGCGCGCCGCAGGCGGCGGTGGCCCAGCGCCTCAAGCAGTACCTGTTCGACGCCGCGCACGCCGGTCACATGCCGATGCTCAAGGAATTTGTCGCCGCGGGCTACGACCTGAACGTGCGCGACGAGAAGGGCTACACCGCGCTGATCCTCGCCGCGTACCACGGCCACGACGATGCGGTGACGCTCTTGATGCAGGCCGGTGCCGACCCCTGTGCGCAAGACCAGCGCGGCAACACCGCGCTGATGGGGGCCATCTTCAAGGGCGAGATACGCATTGCCGGCCAGTTGCTGAACGCCCCCTGCAATCCCGACCAACGCAATGCCGCCGGACAGACCGCCGCGATGTATGCCGCGCTGTTTGGCCGTGCCGAATTGCTGCAGAAGTTGAAAGCCAAGGGCGCCGACCTGCAAGCGCAGGACGCCGCTGGCAACTCGGCGCAAAGTCTCACACGGTGAGTCGGCGTCGGGCCGGGCTTCTTGCCCGAGCTGCAGCTGCCCGATGGGCGGGTGCTGGATGAGAGCTGGGACATCATGGGGTGGGCCTGGGCGCCGGACGACCGCGAGGTCTCGCGACGCCTTGCGCTCACAGGCCGTGGCGGCGTTGCTCGTTCCACTGGAGGAAAGACTGCGCAACCAGCCTTGTCTGGGCGGCGCCACCCCATGTGCCACCGACCTGGCGATCTTTCCCTTTGTGCGCCAGTTCGCTGCCGTGGAGCCGCGCTGGTTTGCTGAGCAGGAACTGCCGGCCGTTCGAGCCTGGCTGGCTGCATGGCTTGGCAGTGACTTGTTCCAGGCCTGCATGACCAAGTTGCCGCTCCAGTGTGTCGTCGCCTTTCCTGCACTGCTGGCTTGAACCAAGCGCTGCGGATTGGCGGGTGCATCAATCGGCCGTTCTTGGCCAGGAGCGGCCTTTCACCTGGCGGTTTCAAGCCCCAAGTGCAACAGTGGGTTGAGGTGGCTGGCTGTTGTTGAAGGCTCGATCGAAGAAGACCTCCGAAGGAGTTTTCCAGCCGAGGGACTTGCGAGGACGGGTATTGAGGTCCCAGGCGGTGTGGTCGAGTTCGCGCTGAGTGTGCAAGCTCAGGTCTGTTCCCTTGGGCAGGTACTGCCTGATCAATCCGTTGGTGTTCTCGTTGATGCCGCGCTGCCACGGGCTGTGGGGATCGGCGAAGTAGATCTTCAGGCCCGTGCTCTCGGCCAGCCGCTTGTGCAGCGCCATCTCCTTGCCCTGATCGTAGGTGAGGGTCTGGCGCACCTCGGCCGGCAGAGGAGAGAAGGCCTGCTCGAAGCCCCGCAGCGCATCCAAGGCCGTGCTGCCGTCCATCTTGACCAGCATGACGAACAAGCTCTTGCGGCACACCAGCGTGCCCACCGCCGAGCGGTTGGCACTGCCCTTGATGAGATCGCCCTCCCAGTGGCCGGGCAGCAGACGGTCGCTGGCCTCGGGCGGACGCAGGTGGATACTGACCATGTCTTGCAGCGCTCCTCTGCGATCGGTGCCGCGTGTGCGCGGCTTGCGCGCGCCTCGGCCCTGGCGCAGCAACGCCACCAGCTCGCGGCGCAACTCGCCTCGGGGCGCGGCGTAGATCGCCGTGTAGATGGTCTCGTGGGAGGCTTGCAACTCGGGTTGTCCGGGGAACTCGGCCTTCAGTGTGGCAGCGATCTGCTCGGGCGAGAACTTGTTGATCAGCAAGCCCTGCACGTCGGCCCACAGGTCGCCCTGAAGGTTGAGTTTGCGCGGCGCTGGGGCCAGACGACGAACGCGCCGGGCTCGCACGCCGGCACGATGGGCGTTGTAGCCACCGGCCACGCGGGAGCGGCCCATGACGCACTGCTGGGCAAGTCGCTGATGCCCGTTGCGCCGCAATTCCCGGCTCACCGTGCTCGGAGCTCGCTGCAACGCTCTGCCTATGGCCCGGGCGCTGCTGCCCTGCTCGCACAGCACCATGATGGCGCCTCGTTCTTCGGCGCTCAGTTGTTCGTAACTTCTCGTCATGTAGCACTCCATCAGGGGCGGGAGTGTTGCACTTCGACCTTGAAACCGCCC
>DASQOS010000360.1:0-9293 GCA_035644375.1 Rhizobacter sp. | reverse complement strand
ATCCAGCCGTTGTCGGTCAGGAAGGCCTTGATGATGGGCGTGATGAGCGCGACCATGTCGGCGCTCTCGCGCTTCACGTCGTCATCGTCGGAGGCAAGCTCCTTGTCGAGCAGCAGCGTGGTCCACATCGCCAGCGCGCGGCCGCCTTCTGCATAGGCGCGTGCCGTCAACAGCATCTTGCGCACATCGGGGTGCACGATGATGTTGTCGGCCGGCTGGTCCGGGTGCTTGGCACCCGACAGTGCGCGCATCTGGATGCGGTCCTTGGCATAGGCCACCGCGTTCTGGTAGGCCACTTCGGTCAGCCCGAGCGACTGCATGCCGACGCCCAGGCGCGCAGCGTTCATCATCACGAACATCGCGTTCAGGCCCTTGTTGGGCTCGCCGACCAGCGTGCCGACCGCGCCTTCGAGCACCAGCTGCGCGGTGGCGTTGCCGTGAATGCCCATCTTGTGCTCGAGCCCGCTGCAATAAATGCCGTTGCGCTCACCCAGGCTGCCGTCGGCATGGATCATGAACTTGGGGACTGCGAACAGCGAGATGCCCTTGGAACCCGTCGGCGCATCCGGCAGGCGCGCCAGCACCAGGTGAACGATGTTCTCCGCCAGGTCGTGCTCGCCGGCGGAAATGAAGATCTTCGCGCCGGTCACCTTGTACGTGCCGTCGGGTTGGGGCTCGGCCTTGCTGCGCAACAGGCCGAGGTCGGTGCCGCAGTGCGGCTCGGTCAGGCACATCGTGCCGGTCCATTGGCCGCTGGTGAGCTTGGGCAGGTAGAGCGCCTGCTGTTCCGGCGTGCCGTGCGCGTGCAGCGCCTCGTACGCGCCGTGCGACAGGCCGGGGTACATGGTCCAGGCCTGGTTGGCCGAGTTGAGCATCTCGTACAGGCACTGGTTGACCACGTGCGGCAGGCCCTGCCCGCCGTAGTTCGGGTCGCAGCTGAGCGATGGCCAACCGCCGGCCACGTACTGCTCATAGGCCTCCTTGAAGCCCTTGGGAGCCGTGACGGCATGCGTGGCGATGTTGAGCGTACAGCCCTCTTCGTCACCGCTCTGGTTGAGCGGGAAGATGACCTGCGAAGCGAACTTGCCACCTTCTTCGAGCACGGCGTTGACCGTGTCGGCGTCGATGTCGGCATGCGCCGGCAAGGCCTTGAGCTCGTCCACCACGTTCAACACTTCGTGCATCACGAACTGGATGTCGCGCAGAGGCGGGTTGTAGTGGGCCATCGTCAACTCCTGGGTAAAGGGAACAAGAGGAACAAGAGGAACAAGAAGAAACGCGACCGGTCAGCGCGGTGCGGCCACGCGCAGCGCCTTGGTTGGAGCGGGAACCTTGGCCAGGAGGGCCTGGCCGTTGGAAGTGACGTAGTGATTGACAACGCGATCCAGGGCGATGCGAGCACGCTTCAGTGCGCCCGCGCTGCGCAGGAACCGCGCATCGTGATGCAGGGCCAGTATCAAGCCATGCACCTCAAACAGCAATTGCTGCGCATCCGTATCCACCCGCAGATGGCCTTCTTCGATGGCCAGGGAGATCGCCCTGACCAGCGCCACATGCCAGGACTGGACCATCGTGATCAGCGCATCGCGCACCGGGCCGGGTCGGTCATCGAACTCGACGGCGCCGCTGATGTAGATGCACCCCAGATCGACCTCGACCGACACCCGTTTGAACCAGCGCTCGAACAAGGCGCGCAGCCTCGGCATGCCGCGCGGCTGGCGCAGCGCCGGGAAGAACACTTCTTCCTCAAAACGGGTGTGGTACTCGCGAATCACGGAAATCTGCAGCTCTTCGCGCGAGCCGAAGTGGGCGAAGACGCCGGACTTGCTCATCTGCATCTGCTCGGCCAGCACGCCGATGGACAAGCCCTCGAGGCCGATGCTCGAAGCCAGGTTCAGCGCACTGTCCAGAATGGCCGCATGCGTCTGCCGGCCCTTCTGGACGGACTTCAATACATCCCGGTCGGGGTTGACAGCCACGGTAATCGCATCGCTGAAAGTCAAAGGAAACCAAGCTCGATTGGAACGAACGATCGTTCTATTTTGCAGAAAAATCACGGTGCGTCCATGCAGCAAACTACCGAGACCAGGGCTTTTCCGCACAACTTTGCCTGTTTCCAACGGCGATCACCTGCCGCACAGACGAGGGTTATCCAGAGGCGCCGCTCGCCTGCGGCGTGTTTGATGATCAAACGATGACAAACCGATGTCACTGTGGCGCCGCATGCTCAGCGCAAGTCAAGACTATTGAGTCCATCGCACGGATTGGTTTACTCTTCGTGTGAGGAGAATGTTTCGTGGAAGTGCTGCAGCTCGATGTGTCCGGCCGACCGCAATCATGGATCTCGGCCAAGGAAGCGGCGGTCATCTACGCCAGTGACGGCGTGGCGTGGACCCTCGGCGATGCCTTTTATGTGCTGCGCGGCGGCATGCAGCGCCGCACGGGTTTGCAGTCGCGCATCGAAGTTCATCCCATCATCGCGGTGCGCGGTGCGGTGCCCAGCCGGGCTTGGCGCCAAACCCCCGCGTTGTCCAACCCCAAGCTGTTCGTGCGCGACCGCCACGTCTGCGCCTACTGCGGCGGGCGCTGTCACATGGACGACCTGACGCGCGAACACATCATCCCGACGTCGCGCGGCGGCGTCGACAGCTGGATGAACTGCATCACCGCCTGCCGCGCCTGCAACGGCCACAAGGGCAACCGCATGCCTGAAGAAGCGCGCATGTCGCTGATGTACCTGCCCTACATCCCGAGCCTGCACGAAGACATGATCCTGCGCGGCCGCCGCATCCTGGCCGACCAGATGGAGTTCTTGCTGGCCAGCGTGCCGCGCAACAGCCGCTTGCGGTCTTAGGAACCTAGATCCAGCCGCGTTCGAGCAGTTCGGCCTCGCACTGCGCGGCGTCGTGAAACTGCAAGGCGTGCCAGCCCTGCGCAACGGCCGCCGTGATGTTCTTCGCCACGTCATCGATGAAAACGCTTTGGCCCGGATCGATGCCGAAGCGTTGTGCCGCCACTTGAAAGATGGCCGGCTCGGGCTTGACGAGCCGCACCCGCGATGAAAACACGCCGTCGCGAAACCACGTGAAGAACGCGTTGCGCTCCAGGTGGTCGGCATAGATGGCCGGCATGTTCGACAGATAGAACAGCGGGTCGCCACGGTCTCGCAGGCGCCCCAGAAGCTCGACGGTGTCGGACAACGGAGCCAGCTCGGCGGGGATCGCATCGATCACCGCCCGGACTTCGCCCAGGCTCAGCCCGCAGCGCAGCGCGATGCGTTCGGCCAGGTCGGCCACTTCGATCGTGCCGCGATCGAATTCGCCCCAATCGCCGCCATAGCCTTGAAAGAATTGCTCTGCCAGCGCATGTGCCGAGGCCGCGTCGATCGCCCGTTGTGGCAGCACCTCGCGCATCAACACGGCCGGCCGCCAGCGGAACACCACGCCGCCCAGATCGAATATCAAATTCATGCGAGAAGACGGCCAATCAGCCCCGCGGTGGAAGCATCCAGGTTCTGCGTGTCGCCCGTCGCCAGCCGCGGCAGCAGGTCGCTGCACAGTGCTTTGCCGAGCTCGACGCCCCACTGGTCGAAGCTGTTGATGCCCCACAGCGCGCCGCTGACGAACACGCGGTGCTCGTACAAGGCGATCAAGGCGCCCAGGCTGCGTGGCGTGAGCATCTCCAGCAGCAGCGTGGTGCTGGGCCGGTTGCCGGGAAAAGTGCGGTGCCGTGCCAGGGTCTGTGCGTCGAGGCTGGCCGAGGCGGTTGGCGCCCGTTCGCCCAAGGCCTGCGCGGTGGACTTGCCGAGCATGAGTGCCTGGCTTTGCGCAAGCCCGTTGGCCAGCAGCTTGGTGTGCAGCTCGCGCAGGCTGTGGCTGGGCCGCTTGACGAGGATGAACTCGACAGGAATCACATCGCTGCCCTGGTGCAGCATCTGAAAGTAGGCGTGTTGTCCGTTGGTTCCGGGCTCGCCCCACACCACGGGGCTGGTGGCAAACGGCAGCGCTTCGCCGTCGAGGTCGACACGCTTGCCGTTGCTTTCCATTTCCAGCTGCTGCAGATAGGCCGGAAAGCGCTTCAGTCCCTGGTGGTAAGGCGCCACGCTGCGGCTGCTGAAACCATGGAAGTTTCGATACCAGATGTCGAGCAAGCCCAGAAGTACCGGCAGGTTCTTCGGCAAGGGAGCTTCGGCAAAATGCCGGTCCATGGCATGCGCGCCCGCCAGCAGCTCGCGGAAGTTGTCAGCACCGATGGCCAACGCGATCGGCAGGCCGATGGCCGACCACAGCGAATAGCGCCCGCCGACCCAGTCCCAGAAGCCGAAGGTGGTGCTGATGCCGAACTCGGCGGCGGCATCGACGGCGGTGGTGGTGGCGACGAAGTGCTTGTGCGTATCGGTCCCGCCTTGCGCCAGGAACCAGGCCTTGGCGACTTGCGCATTGGCCAGTGTCTCTTGCGTCGTGAAGGTCTTGCTGGCGATGACGAACAAGGTCTCGGCCGGCTTGAGCTTGCGCAACACGGGTGTGATGTCGTGCCCGTCGACGTTGGAGACAAAGTGGAAGCTCAAGCCCGGGTGCACGTAGGCGTCGAGCGCGGGCACGACCATCTGCGGCCCCAGGTCGCTGCCGCCGATGCCGATGTTGACGATGTGCCGAATGCCGCTGCTGGCGGTGTCGCGCACTGTCTCGGCAAAGGCCAGCATGCGTTCCAGCACGTCGTGTACTTCGACGCTGTGTGGGCCCTGCCCGGCAGGTGCGCGCAGCGCAGTGTGCAACACGGCGCGACCTTCGGTGGTGTTGACCAGATCGCCGCGCAGCATGGCATCTCGCCGCAGCTCCAGGTCGCACTCGCGCGCAAGGTCGAGCAGAAAATGCAGTGTTGCGCTGTCCAGGAAATTCTTGGACAGGTCGGCATAGACCTCAGGGGCATCCATGCCCAAGGACGTGAAGCGCTTCGGGTCACGCGCGAACGCGTCGCGAATGTCGAACCCGCGGCCGTGCGCTTCGTAGTGGCCTTTCAGGGCGGCCCAGGCTTCGGTGCGGTCAGCTCGCGGTGTCACTTCAGTTCCTCGATCAGCCGGTCGAGTTTGGCGGCGTCGGCGGCAAACACGCGTATGCCTTCGGCGAGCTTTTCTGTCGCCATCGCGTCTTCGTTCAACGCAAAACGAAAACTGGCCTCGTTGTACGTGATGGCATGGATTTTTGCTTTCTTGGCGGCCTTGGGTTCGAGCGCACAAGCAATGGGTGCATCGCTGGCCTGCAGCTGGGCCAGCAGCTCCGGGCTGATGGTGAGCAAATCGCAACCCGCCAGCGCCGTGATCTGGCCGACGTTTCGAAAGCTCGCGCCCATCACCTCGGTTTCGATATCGAACTTCTTGTAGTACGTGTAGATCTGGGCAACTGACATCACACCCGGATCGTTCGGTCCGGCATGGGCCGCTTCGTCCCAGGCGGGACCTGCCGCTTTTTTGTACCAGTCGTAGATCCGCCCGACAAACGGCGAAATGAGCCGCACACCGGCGTCACCGCAGGCCACCGCCTGGCAAAACGAAAACAACAAGGTCAGGTTGCATTGAACGCCGTCACGCTGAAGGATCCGCGCAGCCTGAATCCCCTCCCAGGTGGCGGCGATCTTGATCAGCACCCGTTCCGGGCCGATGCCATTGGCTTCATAGAGCGCCATGATGCGGCGCGCCCTGGCCACGGTGCACGCGGTGTCGAAACTCAGGCGCGCATCGACTTCGGTCGAGACTCGGCCGGGCACGACTTTCAGGATCTCGCAGCCGAAGCGCACCAGCACTTCGTCCACGACTTCATGTTGCAAGCGGCCGCGGTGGGCCGCGACGGTGTTCTTGAGAAGCGGTGCGTAGTCAGGCTGCTGAACCGCCTTGAAAATCAACGACGGGTTGGTGGTCGCGTCTTGCGGCGTGAACTGCGCGAGCTGCTTGAAGTTGCCGGTGTCGGCCACCACGGTGGTGCACTGTTTGAGTTGATCGAGCTGGTTCATGTGAGCCTCTGCAAAACGGGGCGGCAAGCTGCATTAGAACTCCGGGATGCAGCGTTGACGCAAGAAACAAACCTGGGCATCATTCCATTGACACTAATTTCACAGATCGCCCTGCGCAAAGCTTGATGCCCAATACTTCGTTTGACCTGGTTTTTTTTGGCGGCACGGGTGATCTGACATGGCGAAAATTGATGCCGGCGTTGTTCCAGGCATTCAGACATGGCAAGCTGCCGCCCAACGGCCGCATTCTCTCGGTGGCCCGTGACGAGCAGAGCGACGACAAATACCGCGCCTGGCTCAAAGAGCGCTTTCAAGAAGTCGAAGGTGCCAAACGCCCCACCGACGATGAGTTCGCGCGATTCGCTGCGTTGCTGCACTACACCCGCATGGATTTGTCGCAGCCGGCCGACTACGCGAAGCTGAAGCAATGGTTGGTCGACCGAAATGCCGACACAGCCGTTCTTTACCTGGCAACCAGCCCGCATCTGTTTCCGCAAATCTGTGAGCAGCTCGGAGCTGTCGGGCTGAACGGCCCGCGCATCCACGTGGTGCTGGAAAAGCCGCTCGGGCACGACCTGGCCAGCGCCCAGGAGATCAACCGCGTGGTGCGCTCGGTGTTCAGCGAAACGCAGGCATTTCGCATCGACCATTACCTGGGCAAGCCGTCGGTGCAGAACCTGATGGCGTTGCGCTTCGGAAACGCGTTGTTCGAGCCCCTGTGGCGGCGTGAAAGCATTGCCAACATCCAGATCACCCTGGCCGAAGCGATTGGTGTCGGCACGCGCGGCGACTTCTACAACCGCACCGGCGCGCTGCGCGACATGATTCAAAACCACGCGCTGCAACTGCTCACGATGGTGGCGATGGAGCCGCCTTCGAGCAACAACGCGGATGCGATACGCGACGAGAAGCTGAAGGTGCTGCGCTCGCTCAAGCCATTCACCGAAGAAAGCGTCGGACGCGACGTGGTGCGCGGCCAATACCGCGCCGGCAATGCCGCCGGCCAGCCCGTGGTGGGCTATCTGGAAGAAGTCAAGGTGCCGCCCGCAAGCCGCTGCGAAACCTTTGTGGCGCTGCGCACCGAGGTGCAGAACTGGCGCTGGGCCGGCGTGCCGTTTTACCTGCGCACCGGCAAACGCCTGGCCGAGCGCAACGCGGAGATCGTGGTGAATTTCCGGCCCACGCCGCACAGCATCTTTCCGGGGCTGAACCAGCCCAACAAGCTGGTCATCAAGCTCCAACCCGAGGACGGGCTGGAGTTGCACTTGTTGGCCGCCAAAGGTGCAGGGCAGCAAGAGTCTTTGTCGCCGGTGTCGCTGGATCTGGACTTCGACAAGGCGTTTGCAGAAAACCGGGTCGGTGCCTATGAACGCCTTTTGCTGGAGGCGATTGCCGGCAGGTTGAACCTGTTCGTGCGCAGCGATGAACAGGAACAAGCATGGCGCTGGGTCGAACCGATCTTGCATGCCTGGAGCAAAGACACCACCGGACCTCGGCCTTATGCAGCGGGCACCTGGGGCCCCGCCGCCGCCAGCGCCTTGGTCGCCCGCGATGGCTTTGCCTGGTCCGAAGAGCAGTAGCGACGAGCCCACTGGCACTCACACTCACTTCGACCCGCCCATGGCCCAACCCGGTTCAGCTCGGGGTGGGCCCTGGAGGTGCTGGCGAAGCAGGCAGAAGCAATGAGTCAACACCGTACAGCCGGGCCAGTTCGGCCAGCTTGGGCGGTGCATTGCGCACCACCAGGCTTTTGCCCCACGCCAGCGCCTGACGCTGGCATTCAAGCAACACCGCCAGCGCAGAAGAATCAAACTGGGTCAAGCCGGAAGCATCCACGGTGACGTGCACCTCGTTGTGCGACTTGACGTCTTGCAGCATCGCTTGCGAGAGCATGCGTTGCGTGTCGCGGGCTTCGCGAACCGTCACGGTGGCGGGCAACAGCAGCATGAGGCGGACTGGCTTGTCCGGGGTTCAGCTGCGGGCTGCGGCGGCTTTGTTGCGCTCGGCCATTTTGTTGATCAAACCGTCGATACCCCCGGCGCTGATCTCTTGCGCAAAGCTGTTGCGGTAGTTGTCCACCAGCCAGACACCGAGCACATTCACGTCGTAGATTTTCCAGTCGTCGCCGGCCTTCTCCATCCGATAGTCGAGCTGAATCGGGTCGCCGTTTCCGCGAATCTCGGTTCTCACGACGATCTCGGTATCGGTCGGTGCGGCACGCGAGGGCTTGAGCTGAACCGTCTTGTCTTTGGCCTGCGACAGCGCGCCGGCATAGGTTCGCACCAGAAGAATCTTGAATTCTTCTTGCAGCCGCTGTTGCTGCTCAGGCGTCGCCTGGCGCCAATAGCGTCCCACGGCCGACGAGGTCATGCGCTTGAAATTCACATGGGGCATGACCTTGGTTTCAACCAGCGCAATGATTTTCCTGAGGTCACCGGCCTGAATCGATTTGTCCGCCTTGGCGGCCTCGAGCACTTCGTTGGACACCTGTTTGACGAGCGCGTCGGGAGCCTGCTGGGCATGGGCCACCCCGGCAGCCATGAACAACATGACCAGAGCAGAGAGCCACGATGTGAAACGTTGGCGAAACATTCTTGTTCCTTTCTGTGCACAAGCCGCATTGGACCTGCGTTGGAGAGCGTCAGGCCGAAAGAGTTCGCCCCGTTTCCGCGCCGCCACATGGTATCAACGCGCCACCCGAACTCCGGTTGTCAGCGTGGCTTTTAGGTCACGCGCCCGGTTGAGATGCAGCAGATGCGGCAGGAGCGGCCGGTTTGGCCGACCCATCGGATGCCGCCGGCGAAGGCGGGGTCGCTTCTTCGGTGCCCGGCTCCTCGTCAGGGGGGGACTCAGGCACGTCGCCGTCATAGACGAGACTGCGGCGGCGCTGCAGATACGCATCTCGCACGAAGGTGTACCTGTCGAGCGCAATGTCGTCCAGCACCCGCGTGGCATTCAGCAGTCCGGCGCGTTCGTCGACAAAGCCCAGGCCGGTCAGCAAAAGCCGCGCGGTGTCGCCACTGACGGCAAGGGCGGGCGATACGGAACGGTCCAGCGGCAGGGCAAACGAGTCGCGCACGGTGGACGGGCCCAACAGCGGCCACACCACATAAGGCCCGGCCGCAAGACCCCAACGTCCCAATGTCTGACCGAAGTCTTCGTTGTGGCGATCCAGACCGGCTTCACCGGCCACGTCGATCACGCCGCCGAGACCGAACAAGGTGTTGGTTCCGACACGCATCACGTCTTGCAGACTGTCGTTTACCTTGCCTTGCAGCAGGTTGTTG
>DASQOS010000359.1:0-7403 GCA_035644375.1 Rhizobacter sp. | reverse complement strand
GCTGCGGGTCGCGGTGATCGATCTCGACGTGCACCAGGGCAACGGCACCGCGCACATCTTCCGTGACGACCCCAGCGTGTTCACGCTGTCGTTGCACGGCGCAAAGAACTACCCGTTTCGCAAGCAAGTGGGCGATCTCGACATCGACCTGCCCGACGGCACCGGCGACGCCGCCTACCTTGACGCCCTGGACCGCGCGCTGCATGAACTATGGCTGCGGCACACGGACGGCCCGCCCGGCCTGGTTTTCTATTTGGCCGGTGCCGACCCGCACGAGGACGACCGGCTGGGCCGGCTGTGCGTGAGCCGCCGGGGCCTGGCCGAGCGCGACGAGCGGGTTCTGGCGGCGGCGCGACAGCGCGGCATTCCGGTGGCCTTGACGATGGCCGGCGGTTACGGCCGCGACCTGGATGTGACGGTGGCCATCCAGGTCGACACGGTCCGCGCCGCGCTGCGCGGCTGGCACCTGTGGAACCAGCCCTCGCTCACCCGGGGCTCACAAGCGCCGCGGTAAGTCTCGCTGTGGGCGCGGACACCCATGCCGTGGCCTCGGCGCATGAGACGACCGTCCAAGGGTCGTGTACGCACTGAAACAAAACGGGCGACCCTCTTTCGAGAGTCACCCGTTGGGCGCCGGGTCACCGAAGTGAATCGTGACGATCAGCCGCGCACTTGCGCGTCATGCTTTTCGTGGTGGATTTTCTTGCTCTGGCGATTTTCGGTGCGCTGGATCTTGGCCTGCTCATTCTTGCCGACGTGGCCATCGCTGGCGGCACGCGCTTCTTTCTTGTCGACCTTGGCCTGACCGGCTTCGAGCTTGGCCGCTTCGTGGTTCGTCAACGAGCCATTCTGCACGCCGCCTTCGATGCGCTTTTCTTGGTTGACGTTGCGCGCCACGTCGGCCTGCATGCGCTTGGACGAAGCCGAGTTGGGGTTGCCCGTCGCAGCGTTGTGCTTGTCGGTGGCGATGTCCTTGCTGACCTTGTTTTGCGCGGTATTGAGTTGTGCGCGTTCTTGGTCCGTCAGCTTGCCGTCCTTCAGGTCTTTGGCCTGCAGACGGTCGACATGGCTTTCTTCTTTTTCGAGTTTGCCGGCCTCTTTGGTGGTCAGCGACCCATCCTTCAGGCCGTTCTCGATGCGCGTCTGCTGATTGACGTCGCGTTGCGTCGTGCTCGCGGCGGTGGTCTGCGCAAATGCGCCGGCACAGGCCAAAGAAAGGGCAGCGGCTAACAGGGTGCGGTTCATCATGGTCTTGGCTCCATCGTGGTTGAGTGCTCGACAGGGGCGCTATGCACATGTCGATGTCACACACAACGGCGGCTTGCCAAGCGCAGTTGACCCCCGCTTGCGTTAACGGATGTAAAGCGATCGTCTTGTGCACATCGAACGGAGCGTGGGCTGCGCCTGTTTTTGACATCCGTGCACAAAGCACGGAAGTGCCTGGCCAAGATCTTTTCCCTCGCACCGGCCGGCTCTGCGTCCGGAAACGCTCAAGCCCGGAGCGTTTTTTCCCGATAACCGAGTCAGGCACAGGCGCGTTCATCGAGGCGCTCCTGCTGGCCGACTCACCCTCATTCTTCAGAGCCGTACCGACCCATGGACATGTATCGCGAAGGCGCCCTGATTGCCCAGCACGAAGCCACTCGCGCCTTGCTGGCAGACGCCAGCGGCGAGTACCTGACCTTCCTGCTGGGCGGCGAGACCTACGCGATCGACATCGCCAAGGTGCAGGAGATCCGCGACTACACCGCGCCGGCTCGCCTCGACAAGGCACCGGACTTCGTCAAGGGCACGATCAACCTGCATGGCGTGCCCGTGCCGGTGATCGATCTGCGTTTGCGTCTGGGTTGCAAGGCCGTCAAGTACAACAGCCGCACCGCCGTCATCGTGTTGAGCCTGCACGGCGGTCTGGCGGCGTTCGTGGTCGACTCGGTCGCCACGGTGATGGATTTGTCGGCAGACCGGATCAAGCCGGCGGCGCTCGGGTCCGAGGGATCAGACACCCACTTTGTCATCGCGACGGGTTGCCTGCGAGGCCACACCATCAACCTGATGGACATGAACGCGGTGCTGGACAGCCGGCTCTGAGCGGCCGCTCGGGGCGGCCTGCGCCCCGGAACTTCAAGCGCGAAGGCGTGCTGGGTCGGGTTCGCGACCTTGCGAGGTCCGCGACCCCATGCGTTTCAGAGGCGGCGCCAGTGAGCACATCGATAGCGCAGCGTTCGGCAGGTGCATTCCTGCCTCGACCGGAGCAAATCACACCCGTGCAGCCAACGCCTGCAAGCGCTTCGCATTGGCCCCTGCCGTATGGCGAAACGCATCGCTGATGCGGGCATCTTTTGAAACCTGCTGCCAAAAGCACACGGCGGCCGTGCATGCGGCTGTCCACACCGAGCGCTGAGGCGGCAGCGGCAACGCCGGATCGAAGGCGCGCGCCGGCGTTTCACCGCCCGGCAAGGGGGCATACAACATCGGCACCATGTCGTAAGTGGGCGCCAGGGTCAGTGTGCCGTGCGGCCTGAAGCTGAGGTTGCCGGCGTGCATGTCGGTGTTGGCGACGAGCCGCCCGAACCACCACAGGTGATCGACACGCAGTGCGTCCTCCACGCTCAGCAAACCGGCGCTGACCAGGCGGCCGGCCAGCCGGGTCCAGTCCATCGATGCGTCGCCGATCAGCGCGGCGTTGATCGTTTCCAGCGAGACCAACGGACTGCGGCCCAACGGGCCGTGACGGTCGAAACGCTCGACCTCCAGAAAAGTGCGCCCGGCATGGCCCAGGATGCGGCTGCGGGCGCTTTGCACCTCAGGCAAGGTCGCAGCGCATTCCAGCGCCAAGTGCTCACACACCAGCAAATCGGCCCAGCGTTGCACGGCCGACGAGCCGTCGGCGCCAGAGAACTTCACGATCACATGCGGCGTGGCGCTGCCACGAAGTTCGCGCAAGGCCGTGAACTTCGGAAACTCACCGGCGGCACTGGAGCCGGCCATGCCCGCCGCGACCGCATGCTCAGCCAAGGCTGCGTAGGCTTTGCCCAGTCCGGCGCTCTTCAAGGGATCGACCTGGGCGACCTTGCCGTTGAGCCAGCGTTCGCACGCCGGATTGCCCAGGATCAGATTGCCGGTGACGTCGGAGCCGCTGCGGCTCAACACGAACACGCAGTCTTCTTCGGACCACTCTTGAGGGTTGGCCGACACGGCCAGTTGCCTGTGCTCGGCCCGCGCAAACTGCCGCCCCATGTAGCCCTGCGGGCGCATGTCACAGAGCGGATACGGCAAGCCGGGCCACCACCCGTCGCGCGACTCGTCGGGTACCGGCCACACCGTGCCTTGCAGACGCATCAACGTGCCCGCGGGCCGCACCAACGCCAACCTGGACACCTGTTCTGCATGGCCGGTTTGATCGACTTCATACACCGGCAAGTCGGCCGCATCGCCGCGCATTGGCCGGCGCAGCGCGTAACGCGTGCGCCGCGCTTTGCCGGTGACCAGCACCCGGTCTTCGATTTCCTGCAGCAGGCGGTGCAGTGTGGGGATGCTCACGTCGAGTTGCCGAGCCAGGTCGGCAGCGCTCACTGCCGCGTGCCGCGCGAGCACGGCAGTCAACTGGTCACGGGCCCCTTGGTTCCTTGGACGCATACCAAGTTATGTAATGATTGATGAGAATATGCAAGTATGGTATCCACCAAGCTGTGTTAATCCGTTCTCCTTCGTTTTTTGAGAAGATTTTTAACGTATTTAGCCACCCCGGTAAACCAAACTTTCAAGCTTCACCCCAACCCAGAAAGTACCTGACCGCCAACCCGACGATGGGCTTCTGGATGGCGTGCGGCCCGTTGAATTCGACGTACTCGACCGGGTAGCCGGCAGCCTTCAATTTGCCGGCGTTGGCCCGCCCGCTGGTGTCGATGGGCAACTGCTCGTCCAACAAACCATGCGCGATGAACACATAGGGCGCGCCTTCGGGCATGAAGACCGACATGAAGCCGGCCGAGAACGCAACGATGTGGGTCACGAGCGTGCCATTGGTCAGGCCGATCGACAGTGCATAACTGCCGCCGTCGGAAAAGCCCGCAAAGGCCAGGTGCTCCGGGTCGAGCCGATAACGCGCAGCGACCTCGGCCAAGGCCGCGTTGAGCTTCTCGAGATCCGGCCCGTTGCCGCCGATCACCAGGTCCCAGGTCGGGAAGGTCGAGTGCGGCGCCAGCAACAAGAAGGCCTCGCGCTCGGCGTGCTCTTCCAGAAACGGCAGCACCCGCTCCGGATTGCCGCCGGCCCCATGAAACATGACCATCAGCGGCGTGGCCACGCTCGGGTCGACCCGGCTCGGCACATACAGCACGGCATCGCGCTCGGCCGCTATGCCCAGCCGATTGCGCCCGGGCGGCAAGGGCGGCTTGCTCGGCGCGGCATGGGTGAAAGACAGGCGGCCCATCAGGGACAGATCGAACATGGCTGGCTACTTTCTTGAGGCTGGTTTTGTCAAAATGCCTGTGCGGCATGCCCGATTGTCCGGCCGGATGCCCGGTGTGATCGAGCCTTGGAACGCCGCTTTATCATCGCCGATGCATGAACAGGCACATCGCCAACCGAGGACCGTGATGGATTTCGAGATACCCGAATCGATGGTCAATGTGCTGCTCGAGATGATCGGGTCCGAGTCGCCGCTGGCCAAGCGCCTGGCCGAACACGGCGTGTGCCACGGCAAGATGATCGTGTCCAGCAAACTGTTCGACGCGGCTGCGCTGAACACGCTGTACAGCCTGTGCAAGGCGGCCAACGAACGAACGCTGATGTTCCAGATGCTCGCGCTCGACAACATCTACAACGCACCCGAGGCCCGCAAGATCCCGAGCCTGGAGATGCTGATTCCCGGCCTGGTGGCCTACCTGTCGCGCCACATGATCGACGGCTGGATCTACAAGCGCAACAAGGACGGCGTGCTGCTGCCCTGGCTGGTCGACGGCATGCGCCACGTCATTCCGGCCGAAGGCTCGGCCTATGTCGTCATCAGCCTGCTTGCCAACACCATGCAGGCCGCGAACAAGGAAGCCTCGCTCGACTACCGCATGCGCCGCTCGGGCATGACCAACGCCATCGTGCTCGACGCCAACGACATCGCCCACAAGACGATTCCGGAACTGCTGGCCGAGTACGGCTACTTCAAAGAATGCGAGGACTTCAAGCGCGAGTACGAAACCCACGCGAAGCGCTTCCTGAAGCTGCAACCGAGGTTCGGCGCGCAGTTCGTCGTGCAGAACGCCGGCTTCGTGATCGACGACAAATCGCGCATCAACCTGGTGAAGATTCGCGACGGCGTCAGCGCGAAGTGCGTCAACGACGAAGAAAGTCTGGAGCGCCGCTTCGAGACGAATTCGGGTGCCGACTTCTGGCGCGAGAGCGGCGTCGAGGCCGGCTTCGAGAAGATCCCGCTGCACGGCTATCTGTACGTGTTTCACCTGGAGCTGCACCAGAACATCTGGGTGCATGTGCAAAACGTCAGCGAGTACCGCTACCGCCCGGAACTGCGCGACAAATTGATCCTGCCGCGCGACCACCGCGATCTGATCGACATCCTGACGGCCGACATGAACGTGCTGATGGAAGACTTCGTCGAAGGCAAGTCGGGCGGCACGACCATTCTGTGCAAAGGCGCGCCGGGCCTGGGCAAGACGCTGACGGCCGAGGTCTATGCCGAGGTGGTCGGCAAGCCGCTGTACCGGGTGCACTCGGGCCAGCTCGGCACCACGGCAGAATCGGTCGAAGCCAACCTGTCGAAGATCCTGCAGCGCGCTGCGCGCTGGGATTCGATCCTGCTGCTGGACGAGGCCGACGTGTACATCCGCTGCCGCGACAACGACCTGCAGCACAACGCCATCGTGGCCGAATTCTTGCGCACGCTCGAGTACTTCAAGGGCCTGCTGTTCATGACGACGAACCGCACCGACGACATCGACGATGCGATCCTGTCGCGCTGCATCGCGATCATCCAGTACGAAGTGCCGTCGCGCGAAGACGCTGCCGAACTGTGGAAGTCGCTGGGCGAACAGTTCCACGCCAACCTGTCGGACGAACTGATCGAGGCGCTGACCTGCACCTACGTCAACGCCAGCGGCCGCGACATCAAGGAACTGCTGAAGCTCACGTCCAAGTTCTGCAAGAGCAAGAAGATCCCGTTCACCGAAGACGCGTTTCGACAGTGCGCGGTGTTTCGGGGGATTTGCGGCAAAGGCTCCTAGCCAAAGGAAACGCCGGGCCGTTTCCAAGTTTCCTTTGCTCCCCTCGGGGGGCGGACGCGCGAAGCGCGGCCTTGGGGCCCACAGCCTACACGGCCAGATGGATGGGAATGTGGACCGGCGCGGCCACATCTTCTTTGGCGGTGCGCGCCCGCAGCTGCCCGCACCCACCCTCCACGTCCTGCCCAGCCGAATGCCGCAGCTTGGTCAGCACACCGCGCCGGTGCAGTGAACGCGCCATGGCCGCGGCGCTTTCCCAGGACGGGCGCTTGAAATCCAGGTCCGGCACGCTGTTGTACGGAATCAGGTTCATCACCGCGTACTTGCCGCGCAGCAGCCGCACGATGCCGTCCAGTTCTTCGTCGTTGTCGTTGACGCCTTCGAGCAGTGTCCACTGGTACTGGATCGGGTAGCCGGTGGTGCGTGCATAGCGTTCGCCGAGTTCGACCAGGTCGTCGGGCGCGATGCGCGGGGCGCGCGGCATCAGCTGCGCGCGCAGCTCGGCACGCGTGGAATGCAAGGACAGCGCGAGTGCCGGCTTCACCACGCCGAGCGGCAGGCGCTCGAAGACGCGCAGGTCGCCCACCGTCGAGAACACCAGGCTCTTGTGGCCGATGCCGCCGGCCGTGCCCAGCAGCTCGATCGCTTCGAGCACGTTGTCGAGGTTGTGTGCGGGTTCGCCCATGCCCATGAACACGACCTTCTTGACGACGCGCCGCGTGCGCGCCAGCACCACCTGCGCGACGATCTCGGCGCTGCCGAGCTGGCGCAGCAGACCCTCGCGGCCGGTCATGCAGAACACGCAGCCCACTGCGCAGCCGACCTGCGTCGAGACGCACACGCCGTCGCGCGGCAGCAGCACGCATTCCACCGCCTGACCGTCGGCCAGGTCCACCAGCAAACGCGCTGAGCCGTCTTCGCCGGGATGCTCCGAACGCAGGTGCGCGAGCGATTGAAGCTCATCAATCAAGGCCGGCAGCTCCCGGCGCACGGCCAGCGGCAAATAGTGCTCGGGATGGCGGCGCCCGCTCGTCTGCGGCAAGGCCTGCGCCCACAGGCGCAGCACGCGCTGCTCGTGGCACGGTTTGGCGCCGTGGGCGCTCAGGCGTTGGCGGATGGCGTCGATGCGCATGAAGGCGTTGGAAGTCAAGCCCGCAGTGTAGGCAGGTT
>DASQOS010000358.1:0-6771 GCA_035644375.1 Rhizobacter sp. | reverse complement strand
GTGGCTGAAGGACACGCGCTACCTGATCAACCCGACCGGCCGCTTCGTCATCGGCGGCCCACAAGGCGACTGCGGCCTGACCGGCCGCAAGATCATCGTCGACACCTACGGCGGCGCCTGCCCGCACGGCGGCGGCGCGTTTTCGGGCAAGGACCCGAGCAAGGTGGATCGCAGCGCGGCTTACGCGGCGCGTTATGTCGCCAAGAACATCGTCGCCGCCGGCATCGCCAAACAATGCCAGATCCAGGTGGCCTATGCGATCGGCGTGGCCAAGCCGATGAACGTGACCGTCTACACCGAAGGCACCGGCAAGATTTCCGACGAGAAGATCGCCGCGCTGGTGAACGAACACTTCGACCTGCGCCCGAAGGGCATCATCCAGATGCTCGACCTGCTGCGCCCGATTTACGAAAAAACCGCCGCTTACGGGCACTTCGGGCGCGAAGAACCAGAGTTCAGCTGGGAGACAACAGACAAGGCCGAAGCGCTGCGTGCAGCGGCGGGGCTGTAAGCCACGCGGCCGCGCAGCGGCCCTGAGACCTTGCGGCGCAGGCTAACTTTGCGTTCGCAAAGTTAAGGCTTAAGGCGCGAAGCGCCCGGCCCTCAGCCACAAGGCCGAAGCGCTGCGTGCAGCGGCGGGGCTGTAAGCCACGCGGCCGCGCAGCCACAAAGCGGCGGCCCTTGCGGCCCCGTCCTGCAACAAACAAAAGCGGCTTCTGCCGCTTTTGTCATTCCATGCGCAAACCCCGCTTCAGTGTTGCTGCCTGGGGCCGATAAGCAGAGTGAGGGCCATCGTTTGGCCTCACTTGCCGTGTCTCAATTCAACTCACCTCTCACGATCCTGGTCGTCGACGACCAATCTTCGGTTCGGGTTGCGCTGGCGGCGCAGCTGGACACGCTGGGCCATCGCGTGCTGGAAGCCGCCGACGCCGAGTGGGGACTGGAACAGTTCCAGCGCCACAAGCCCGACCTGGTGTTGCTCGACGTGGTGATGCCGGGACACGATGGTTATTGGCTCGCGAGAAAGATGCGCGAAGTCGAGGTCGGCCAGTGGACGCCGATCATCTTTCTTTCCGCCAAAGACCAAGAGCAAGACCTGTGGCGCGGCATCGAGAGCGGTGGCGACGACTACCTGGTCAAGCCGATCTCGTCCGTGGTGCTCGAAGCCAAGCTGCGCGCCATGCGGCGCCTGCAGACCATGCAGCAGCGGCTCATCGACCTGTCTGCCGAACTGCGTGCCGCCAACGAAAGGCTGCAACACCTGAGCGAACTCGACGAACTCACGGGCCTGATCAACCGCCGCGGTTTCGATCGGATGCTGCATGCCGAAATCACCTCCGCGTACCGCGAGCAACAGCCGCTGACGCTGGTGTTCTGTGACCTGGATGCGTTCAAGCTCTACAACGACACGCTGGGTCACGTGCAGGGCGACCACTGCCTCAAGCGCATCGGCAGCCTCTTGCGCGATGCCTGTCACCGCCCGCGCGATCAGGCCACGCGTTATGGCGGCGAGGAGTTTGCATTGATCCTGCCGAACACGCCGAAGTCCGGTGCGATGACATTCACGCGTGCAGTGCGGCGCATGCTGAGCATGCTGGCCCTGCCCCACCCGGCGTCGCCGGTCGGTCCCTTCATCACCATGACCGGCGGCATCACCACCTGCGTGCCAACCCCCGAGACCACGGTCGAGAGCATGGTCATCCGTGCCGACCAAGCGCTGTACGCCGCCAAGGCCCAGGGCCGCGACCGCTTCTTCAGCTTCGAGATGCAGCTCGACACGGTGGAGCAGCTGGGACACTGAAGCACGGCCTCGTGCCGGCGCACAAGAGCGGTGCGACGAACCGCGCCCTTGTCCTACTTCCGCGCAAGCGCCAACCCGATGGCCCAGAGCGAAGCGCTGCGTTGCAATGGCGCATTCGCTTTCCATCCCGTCGCAAGGAGCTGATCGATGAACGCCCCCCACGTGGCCAGGACCTCGGCCGTGGCCGCCGAACCCCGCGGCAAGCTCTTCGACATCGATTGCCATCTCGACTACGAGCTCACCGGCGCCACCGACTTCTTGTTCCAGATCCATGCCGCGGATGGCATGGGCCAGCAGGTGCTGTCGGAGTCGCTGGCGATCACGCCCAAGCTGCCGGTTCATGTGTATGAAGACCCGACGGTTCACCACCGCTTCCTGCGCTTGCGCGCCAGGACCGGGCCGCTCGGCCTGCACTACCGCGCCAAGGTGCGCCGCTGGAATGAAGCGGCGCACGAGGACGCGCCCGAGTGGCCCATCGCCGACCTGCCCGACGACATCCTGCACAACCTGATGCCCACCCGTTACTGCGAGTCGGACCAACTGAGCCGCGCGGCGCTGAAACTGTTCGGCGATCTGCCCAGGGGCCATTCGCGCGTCAAGGCGATCAGCGATTGGATCCACGACAACATCGACTACGAGATCGGTTCCACCAACGCCACCTCCACGGCACGCAATGTGTTCTTGCAGCGCGCCGGCGTGTGCCGCGACTTCGCGCATCTGGGCGTCACCTTCTGTCGCGCGCTCAACATTCCGGCACGGCTGGTGGTCGGCTACGCGCGCTTCGAAGAGCCGCCGCCGGACTTTCACGCGGTGTTCGAGGCCTACCTGGGCGGCCGTTGGGTCATGTTCGACCCGACCCGCTTGTCGCCGGTCGAAGACCTGGTGCGCATCGCGATGGGCCGCGACGCGAAAGACGTGGCATTCGCCACCATTTTTGGCCCGGCGCGCATGACCCACCTGACACCGTGTATCGAGGCGGCCGACTGAAGCCAAGGGTCCACGCGCCGCCGGCGGCCTGGGCGCCCATTCGGCAAAACCCTGAACGCCGGAGATGTGACAAGTGCTGCACAGCCAGGCTTTGATATCGGCCTCGGCGACGACTACAATTTGGCACTTTCCGAGGAGCGTTGCAAGGCATGGCCGCTGTCAGAGCGGGTGCCCCAGGCTCGGAAATCCACATGCAACCGCGCTCACCCGCACGACGAGTCTCCGTGGGTGAGTTTCGAACTTCCCCTTTGACGACCGTGCGGGTTCCTTCTTCACTGGAGCCTGACATGAACGCTGTTCTCAAACCCCAAGCTGACCACGCCGTGGCCGACCTCGCGCTGGCCGCCTGGGGCCGCAAGGAAATCAAGATCGCCGAGACCGAGATGCCCGGTCTGATGGCCATTCGCGAAGAATTCTCGAAGACGCAACCGCTGAAGGGCGCACGCATCACCGGCAGCATCCACATGACGATCCAGACCGCTGTGCTGGTCGAGACGCTGCAGGCGCTCGGCGCGAGCGTGCGCTGGGCCTCGTGCAACATCTTCTCGACGCAAGACCATGCCGCGGCCGCGCTGGCCGTGAACGGCGCGAATGGCACGGGCACCCCGGTGTTCGCGCACAAGGGCGAGACCTTGACCGAGTACTGGGACTTCACGCACCGCATCTTCGAGTTCGGCGCCAAGGGCAGCGAAGGCGAAGGCCCGAACATGATCCTCGACGACGGCGGCGACGCGACGCTGTTGATGATCCTCGGCCAGCGTGCCGAGAAGGACGCCTCGGTCATCGGCAAGCCGACCAGCGAAGAAGAAACCTGTTTGTTCGCCGCGATCAAGGCCAAGCTCGCCATCGACCCGAGCTGGTACACGCGCAAGGCGTCGCAGATCATCGGCGTGACCGAAGAGACGACGACCGGCGTGCACCGCCTGAAGGAAATGTCTGCCCGCGGCGCGCTGCCGTTCCGCGCCATCAACGTCAACGACTCGGTGACCAAGAGCAAGTTCGACAACCTGTACGGCTGCCGCGAATCGCTGGTCGACGGCATCAAGCGCGCCACCGACGTGATGATCGCCGGCAAGGTGGCTTGCGTGGCCGGCTACGGCGACGTGGGCAAGGGCTCGGCCCAGGCGCTGCGCGCCCTCAGCGCCCAGGTGTGGGTGACCGAGATCGACCCGATCAACGCGCTGCAGGCCGCGATGGAAGGCTACAAGGTCGTGACCATGGAGTATGCCGCCGACAAGGCCGACATCTTCGTCACCACCACCGGCAACAAATCCATCATCACGCACGACCACATGAAGGCCATGAAAGACCAGGCCATCGTCTGCAACATCGGCCACTTCGACAACGAGATCGACATCGCGTCGCTGGAGAAGTACACCTGGGACGAGATCAAGCCGCAGGTCGACCACGTGACCTTCCCCGATGGCAAGAAGATCATCATGCTGGCCAAGGGCCGCCTGGTGAACCTGGGCTGCGGCACCGGCCACCCGAGCTTCGTGATGTCGAGCTCGTTTGCCAACCAGACGATCGCGCAGATCGAGCTGTTCACGCACAGCGACTTCTATGAAGTCGGCAAGGTCTACGTGCTGCCCAAACACCTGGACGAAAAGGTCGCACGCCTGCACCTGAAGAAAGTCGGCGCGATGCTGACCGAGCTGACGGATGAGCAGGCGGCCTACATCGGCGTGCCGAAACAGGGACCCTACAAGCCCGACACGTATAGATATTGATGCGCGCTGACCAACTGGTGCTGCAACAAGGCCTGGTGCCGACCCGCTCTGCCGCGCAGCGGCTGATCGAGCGCGGCGCGGTGCGTTGGCTCGGCCCCAAAGGCTGGGCCGTCGTCAACAAGGCCGGGCTCGATGTGCCGGAAGGCACCGAACTCGAGATCACCGACGACGCGGAGCTGCGCTTCGTGTCGCGCGGTGGGCTGAAGCTGGAAGGCGCGTTGCAGCACTGCGCCATCGACGTGACCGGGCTCGATTGTCTGGACATCGGCCAGAGCACCGGCGGCTTCACCGATGCGTTGCTGCTGGGTGGCGCGGCGCGCGTCGTCGGCATCGATGTCGGCCACGGTCAATTGCATCCCAAGCTGCAGGCCGACCCGCGTGTCAGCTACTTCGAGGGCGTGAATGCGCGCGACGTGGCGGGTTCGGCGTTCGAGGCGGCGGCGCAGCCGCACAGCTTCGGTTTCGTCACCGGCGACCTGTCGTTCATCACCTCGACGCACGTGCTGCCGACGATGGTCGACTACCTCGCACCGGGTGGCCATTTGCTGGTGCTGATCAAACCGCAGTTCGAGCTGCAGCCGGCGCAAATCGGCAAGGGCGGCATCGTGAAAGACGAGAAACATTTCGCCGAAGTCGAGACGCGCATCTGGCAAGCCTGCAAGGCCCTGGGGCTGAAGGTGCAGAAGTATTTTCAGAGCCCCATCAAGGGCGGCAACGGCAACACCGAATTCTTCGTGTGGGCACGAAAGTCATGACCGCACCCCGCTCGCCGGGTACGGCGATCGACCCTCCGCGAGGGTCGGGCCTTGCTTGGGGCGGCCCGGCGCAGCGGCCCGACTCGTCGACCCATGACGCGACATTCAAGGACCTTGCATGAGCAAAAATAACCAATCCCTTCCCATCAGCCTGGAATTCTTTCCGCCCAAAACGCCGGAAGGGGTTACCAAGCTGGCCACCGTGCGCCAACAGCTCTATGCACTGAAGCCGCAGTTCTGCTCGGTCACCTATGGCGCCGGCGGCTCGACGCAAGAAGGAACATTTTTCACGGTGCAATCGATTCTTGCCGAAAAAGTGGATGCCGCTTCGCACTTCACCTGCATCGGCGCCGACCGCGATTCCATTCAAGAGAAACTGACGCAGTTCAAAACCGCCGGCATCCGGCGCATCGTGGCGCTGCGCGGTGATTTGCCCAGCGGCTATGGGGGCTTTGGCGAGTTTCGTTATGCCAGCGACCTGATCGCCTTCATCCGCGAAGCCACCGGCGACCACTTTCACCTCGAAGCCGCCGCCTACCCGGAAATGCACCCGCAGGCCAAGTCCCCGCAAGCCGACCTGGAGGCCTATGTCGCCAAGGTGAAGGCCGGCGCCAATTCATCCATCACGCAGTTCTTCTTCAACGCCGATGCGTACTTCCGCTTCGTCGACGAGGCTCAGGCGCTGGGTGCCGACATCCCGGTGGTGCCGGGCATCATGCCCATCATCAATGCCAGCGGCATCATCCGTTTCGCCGATTCGTCGGGCGCCGAGATTCCGCGTTGGATCCGCCTGCGTCTGCAGTCGTTTGGCGACGACACCGAATCGATCAAGGCCTTTGGCCTCGATGTGGTGTCCGAGCTGTGCGACAAGCTGCGCAGCGCCGGCGCGCCGGGCCTGCATTTCTACACGATGAACCAAAGCGTGGCGACCCTGGCCATTTGCCAGCGCCTGGGTCTGTAAGTTCGGTCGATATTCGGCCGAGTTCAGAGCCAGCTCGGATCGCTCCAGACGGGTCAGACCGCCGTCATTCCCCTCGTCCAACGGGGCCATTGCCCACCGGCGCCGTTCTTGCTTTCTGGCCTCCTGTGCCGCACGGGGTGGCACAGGAGTGCCGGGGTGAATTCGTTAGCGTCTGTCCACACCGTCCAGGCCAGCACGGCTCGTACGCTGCTGATCACCACGGTCACGCCGTACCCTAAAAACGTCGGCAAGCGCGTGGTCTTGGGCGGATTTTGTGACTACTTCCTGGCGCGCAAGCCGGCGGGCGACTTTCGCGTGCTGTCGTTCGAGCGCCTGCCTGCGGACCTGAACCGATCCGACTACCCGCAGCTGCGCAAGCCGCACGTGTTTCGCAAACTGTGGAATGCGTTCTGGCACACCGGGCTGCTGCGCCGCAAGAGCCTGCAAGAGGCGTTCTTCTGGTCGCCGACGGCGCGGCGCCAGATCGACGCGGTGATCGCGGATTTCAATCCGACCTTGGTGATCTTCGACACCTTG
>DASQOS010000357.1:0-3171 GCA_035644375.1 Rhizobacter sp. | reverse complement strand
TCAGCAAAGCCGGGTTCAGGCGCGACATGTTGACCTGGCCCATGGCCCACACGGCGAACTTGCGTTCGTCGATTTCTTCGTAGCTCAACAGCGCCACATCCTGGTGCCGCTTGTCGTTGGCGATGCGGTTGTAGAGCTGGCTCACCGCCAGGCGTCCGCCTTCGAGCACCTGCAGAAAAATGCCGGCCGAAAAACAAAAGCACAGCACGCCGGTCACCCCCACGCTGGGGTTGTGCGCCTTGGCGCGCTTGAGGATCGTGCTCAGCGCTTCTTGATCGACACCGGTCGCGACGCGGCTTGCATACATCAGACGTACCAGCATGGCGGGTCCTTTCGAAATCAGGTTTTCTGGCTCAAGTCTTTTTGCTCAACAACGACAAGAACTCGCGGCGCAGGTTGGCGTCCTTCAAAAAGGCCCCGCGCATCACGCTGTTGGTCATCATCGCCTCGGAATCCTTGACCCCGCGCCAGTGCATGCAGAAGTGGTCGGCCTCCATCACGATCGCCAAACCATCGGGCTTGACGCGCTCTTGCAATTCGTTGGCCAGCATCGTCACCGCCTCTTCCTGAATCTGCGGGCGGCTCATGATCCATTCGCAGATGCGCGCGTACTTGGACAGGCCGATCAGGTTGGAATGCTCGTTGGGCAGCAGCCCGATCCACACCCGCCCGATGATGGGACACAGGTGGTGCGAGCAGGCGCTGCGCACCGTCACCGGGCCGACGATCATCAGTTCGTTCAGGCGCTCGATGTTGGGAAATTCGGTCACCTGCGGCATCGGCACGTAACGCCCGCGAAACACCTCGGTGAGGAACATCTTGGCGATGCGCCGGGCGGTCTCCTGGGTGTTGTGGTCGCTTTCGGTGTCGATCACCAGCGCCTTCAGCACCTCGCTCATCCTGGCCTGCACCTCGGCCTGCAGCTCGTCGATCTCGCCCTCGCGGATGAAACCGGCGATGTTGTCGTTGGCGTGGTAGCGGCATGCCGCGCCATGCAGCCGGTAACGGATGCGGTCGGAGGCACTCAGCTCGGCCAGTTCTGCTTCGCTTCGGAACATGGGGACGGGCTTTTTTTTCTCGCCGGGCATGGCAGTTCTCGGGGCGGTGGGCAAGCCCGGATTGTGCCGGCGCGGGCGCGCGTGTGCGCAGCGGGGTTGTTCCGACCTGCGCCCGTAGACTCGCCCGGTGAACACACCCTCCCTTGCGCTGTCGCGCCTCTTGTCCCACACCGCCGAGGCGCTGCAAGCGGTGCGCGCCGGGCAGTCTCTCAGCCAAGTGCTGCCGCGTTGCCCGGCCGATGCGCGGCCCGGCACCCAGGCACTGGTGTTCGAGGTGCTGCGCAAGCTCGGCAGCGCAGAGGCCGCGCGGCGCCAGCTCGCACCCAAGGCGCCGCCGCCGCCGGTGGACGCGCTGCTGTGCAGCGCGCTCGCGCTGCTGTGGCCGGGCTCGGCCCCGGGCGCCGACTATGCGCCGCACACGCTGGTCAACCAGGCGGTGCAGGCCGCCAAGCAGCGCCAGCCGGCGAGCGCGTCCTTCGTCAACGCGGTGCTGCGCCGCTTTCTGCGCGAGCGCGACGCCATCGTCGCTGCCGTGCAGAGCGACCCGGTGGCGCTGTTCAACCACCCGGGCTGGTGGATCGCCCGGCTGCAAGCCGACTGGCCGCAGCATTGGCAGGCGATCTTGCATGCCGACAACCAGCGCCCGCCGATGAGCTTGCGCATCAACCCGCGCCGCGACACGCCGGCGGGGTATGTGCAGCGTCTGGCCGCAGCGGGCATGGCGGCCCGCGTGGCCGGCCCGCAGGCCGTGGTGCTGGACAGCCCGAGCCCGGTGAACCAGTTGCCGGGCTTTGCCGAAGGCGATGTGTCGGTGCAGGACACGGCAGCCCAGTGGGCCGCACCCTTGCTGATCGGCGATGGCTTGCCCAAGGGAGCCCGCGTGCTCGACGCGTGCGCCGCGCCGGGCGGCAAGACGGCGCACCTGCTGGAACTGGCCGAGCTCGACGTGCTGGCGCTGGACAGCGACGCGACGCGCTTGCTGCGGGTGAACGAAGGCCTGGCCCGTTTGCACCTGAGGGCCCGCACCCTCTGCGCCGACGCGCGCGAACCGGCCGCCTGGTGGGACGGCCGGCCCTTCGACGCCATCTTGCTCGACGCGCCGTGCAGCGCCTCCGGCATCGTGCGGCGCCATCCCGATGTGCGCTGGCTGCGCCGTCCCGGCGACATCGCCGCGCTGGCGCGCACCCAGGCGCGGCTGCTGGACGCGCTGTGGCCGTTGTTGGCCCCGGGCGGTCGCCTGCTGTACTGCACCTGTTCGGTGTTCAAGGCCGAAGGCCAGGCCGCAATCGACGCTTTTTTGCAACGCCAAACGGGGGTCAGCTTGGCGGCACACCCAGCTTCTCCCGGTCACCTGCTGCCGCTGCCCGACAATGACTTCAACGGCTTTGCGCCCGATTCCGGTGCATCGCCTGACGGCTTTTTTTTCGCTTTGCTGGTCAAGGCCATCCTCTGACACGACCCTGTGCACCCCCTCCCATCGCCCCTGTTCCAAGCCCCGATCCACACCGCTGCGGTGGCCCTGCTCCGTGTCTGGCGTGCGGCTCGGATGGGGTTGCTGCAGTGCCTGTGCGTGCTGGCCATGGTCGGAGTGGGGCCGGCCCGGGCCGACCCGGTGGGGCTGGACAACTTCGATCTGGCGCGCACCGAAGACGGCTTGATGCTGAATTTTTCGGTCCAGTTCAGCTTGTCTCGCGCCGTTGAAGACGCCTTGCTCAAAGGCGTGCCGCTGTTTTTCGTGGCCGAAGCCGACGTGTTCCGCGACCGCTGGTACTGGCGCGACAAGAAGGTCAACTCGGTGAGCCGCACTTGGCGCCTGGCTTACCAGCCGCTGACCCGCAAATACCGCGTGACCCTGGGTGGCCTGAACCAGAACTACGACAGCCTGAGCGACGCGATGGCGGTGGTCAGCCGAACGGTGCAATGGAAACTGGCCGACCCGCCGCAGCTCGACGACGGGCACCATTACGTCGAATTCAGGTACCAGCTCGACACCACGCAAATGCCGCGTCCGATGCAGATCGGCATCAACGGTCAGCCGGAATGGTCGCTGCGCGTTGAACGGGTGCGTCAGCTGCCCTGAAAATCATGCCCCCACGTCGCTTCGCTCCTGCCC
>DASQOS010000356.1:0-6350 GCA_035644375.1 Rhizobacter sp. | reverse complement strand
GCCACCAGCATGACCGCGCTCTCGGGCATCGCCGCCGCCAAGTCCGCTACGTTCATGAACGGCCAGTCGTACTACGGCCAGCCCGCCGACGCAGGCGCAGCCGCACGCGCGGTGGACCTCGCAACGACGAACCACGTCAACGTCAAGTATGGCGAGACGGTGAACTTCGTGAGCGGTGCCAAGACCTTTGCCTGGACCTTCAATGGCCTGAACCCGCGCGCCGTGCGCCTGACCCAGATCGCGCCGCCAGACTTCGGCACCCAGCCTCTGACCGTCTACGTCGCCAGGAACCCCCTCAACCGCCACTGATCGGTGGCAATGTTCTTCCTGCCGATTCAAGCGCGCGGCGTGTCGCCGAGGGCTGCCTGACCGACTCATCCATGGAAAGACCTTGAACTGTCTGGAGATCAACATGTAGGCGATCCCCTGGCTTCATCCTGCATTGGGCAAGACCTTGGCGTTCCTCTCCTGAAACCGGCGCCGGTCCATAGGGCGTATCCTGATTCGCCTTACGCAGCATTCGTTCAAGAATGCTGCGGCCCAGTGTCAGGCATGGGGGGATCTACAAATGAGGGCTTCCTTTCGGTTCGCCGACTGGCCATTGCGCGCAAAAATGGCCATGCTGCTGGTTGCCACATCCTTGCTCCCGCTGGCGATCTGGGCTTACATCGATCTGCGGCAAGACCACGCGAGGCTGCTGGAAGACGTCAAGAGTCTGCTCGAAGCCCGTGGCGACCAGATCGTGCACGAGCTCGACAGCTTTCATCGCGGCTACCAGCGATCGGCCGACCGGCTGGCGCGGTTTCCCGACGCTGCCGCCTACTGCACCGAAACGCCGCAGCGCCGAGCGGCGCGCCGGGCGGCCATGCTGGGCATCCTCTCGGCCTACCCGGCCAGCGACCCCGGCATCCGTGGCGCGGCCTTGATCGACCGCAGCGGGCGCATCGTCATCGCCACAGAAGCGCCGTCGATCGGCATGGATCTGTCAGATCAGTCCAATGTGCGAGAGGCGCTGCAAGGCCGCGCCGTCATCGCCGGCCCCTTCGTTCCCAGCCCAAGCAGTGCGCTGCCGACGCTAGGCTACCTGATGCCGATCCTCGGGCCAGACCAGCGGGTGGTCGGCCTCGCCGTGCTGTGGGTGCGTGCGGCGGCGTTGTGGGACACCGTCAAAGCCGCCAACGCGCTGGCCGGCGTGAGCAGCTTTGCCGTGCTGTTCGACCGCCAGGGCATACGCATCGCGCACACCTACAGCGACGACATCGTTTTCCACCCCGGCGGGCCGCTGGATGCCGCGACGGTCGACACGCTGGTGGCCGAGCGTCGATTCGGCCCGGACACGCGGGCGCTGCTCGAAGACGTGCGTGCGTTCCCCGAACAGTTCGAGCGGGCGCGCGCTGCGTCGCCGGATCTGTCGGTGTTCCACGGTTTCGCGCCCGTCAACCAAAGCTGGAGCTACGGCGTGGCGCGGCGTTTCAGCAGCGTGCCGTGGACCGTCTTTTACATGGTGCCCGAAGCCGCCCTCACGGCCCAGCTGGCGCAGGCAACGCGTGAGCGACTGTGGCTGGCGGCGGGCATCATTGCCGCCGCCGGCAGCGTCGGGCTCTTGTTCGCTGCCAGCATTCTTCGGCCCATTCGCGCGCTCAGCCGGGCCGCTGCCTCGATCGCCGAGGGTGACTTGGCAGCCCGTGTCCAAGACCCGCGCGGCGACGAGTTGGGACAATTCGGCAGCAGTTTCAACGCCATGGCCGGGCGCATTCAGGCCCAGGCGGCCAGCTTGCAGCACTCGCGCGACGAACTCGAGTTGCGGGTGCGCGAGCGCACCGCCGAATTAGAGGTCGAGATTGCCGAGCGCGAGCGTGCCGAGCGGGGCATCCGCGAAAGCCAGCAGTTGCTGCAAGCCATCATCGACAACTCGGCGGCCGCGATCTACGTCAAGGACCTGCAGGGCCGCTATCTGCTCGTCAACCGCCGCTACGCCGAGCTGTTCCACGCCCGCCCTGAAGCCCTCATCGGCAAATCCGACCACGAATTGTTCGACAAGGAGGCCGCCGATGCCATCCGTGCGATGGACCAGCGGGTTGCCGCCGCTGCGCTGCCGCTGATCGAAGAAGAGGTCGCACCGCTCGACGACGGGCCGCACACCTTCGTGTCGGTGAAATGCCCGCTGCGCGACCAGCACGGCACGCTGTACGGCGTGTTCGGCATCTCCACCGACATCACCGACCGCAAACTGGCCGAAGACGCGCTGCGGGCAAGCGAAGAACGCACCCGCCTGATCGTCGATACCGCGCTCGACGCGGTGGTCACGATGAACCGTGCCGGCGTCATCACCGGCTGGAACCCGCAGGCCGAAACCACCTTCGGCTGGACCCGCGCCGAAGCCATGGGCCAGGTGCTGGCAGAGACGATCATTCCGCAGCGCCACCGCGAGGCTCATCAGCGCGGCCTCGAGCACTACCTGGCCACCGGCGAAGCCGCCGTGCTGAACAAACGCATCGAGCTGAGCGCCTTGCGTCGCGATGGACAGGAATTTCCCATCGACATCGCCATCACGCCGATCCGCAGCGCCGACTCGGTCGGCTTCAGCGCCTTCGTACGCGACATCACCGACAGCAGACTCGCGGAGTCGCATCTGCGGGCCCAGCTGGAGCGCATGCAGCTTCTGGATCAGATCACCTCCGCCATCGGCGAACGGCAGGACCTGCAAAGCATCTACCAGGTGGCGGTGCGCAGCCTGGAAGAGCAGCTGCCGGTGGACTTCAGCTGCGTCTGCCGCTATGACCCGGTGGACCACGCCCTCACCGTGATCAGTGTCGGTGTGGGCAGCCAGGCGCTGGCCCTGGATCTGGCCATGACCGAGCAGGCGCGCATCGAGATCGACCAGAACGGCCTGTCGCAGTGCGTTCTCGGCCACCTGGTCCACGAACCTGACCTGGACGCGTCGCCGTTCCCGTTTCCGCAGCGCCTGGTGCGCGGCGGGCTGCATTCCATGGTGGCCGCTCCGCTGCTGGCAGAGAGCCAGGTTTTCGGCATCCTGGTGGCGGCGCGCCACGCCAAGCACAGCTTCAGCAGCGGCGAATGCGAGTTTTTGCGCCAGTTGAGCGGGCATGTGGCGCTGGCCGCGCAGCAGGCGCGGCTGCACGGCGCCTTGCAGCAGGCTTATGACGACCTGCGGCAAAGCCAGCAGACCGTGATGCAGCAAGAACGCCTGCGGGCCCTCGGGCAAATGGCCAGCGGCATCGCCCACGACATCAACAACGCCATTTCGCCGGTGACCTTGTACACACAATCCCTGCTCGAACGCGAGCCCGGTCTCAGTGAACGCACCCGCGACTACCTGCAACAAATCGAGCGCGCCGTCGGCGATGTGGCCTCCACCGTGGCGCGCATGCGCGAGTTCTATCGGCAGCGCGAGCCGCAGCTGCATCTGGCGCCGGTGCAACTGAACTCACTGGTGGCGCAGGTCAACGACCTGACGCGGGCGCGCTGGAGCGACATGCCGCAGCACCGTGGCATCGTGATCGAGTCGCAGATGCGGCTGGCACCCGATCTGCCGGCCATCATGGGGGTCGAGAGCGAGATCCGCGAAGCGCTCATCAACCTGGTCTTCAATGCAGTGGATGCGATGCCCGAGGGCGGCACCCTGACCCTTCTGACACGTGTCGAGCAAGCACCCGGGCCGCACGCCCCGACACCCCTTCGGCAGGTATCCGTGGAGGTGACGGACACCGGCAGCGGCATGGACGAGGCCACCCGGCGCCGTTGCCTGGAGCCCTTTTTCACCACCAAGGGCGAACGCGGCACCGGCCTGGGCCTGGCCATGGTGTACGGCATCGTGCAACGCCACAGCGCCGACATCCACATCGACAGCATGGTGGGCCGCGGCACGACGGTGCGCTTGCGGTTCGCGGTGCCGGACCTTGCCGTCGGCACCGAACCCACGGCGGCGGCCGTTGCCGATGCAGCTCCGCTGCGGCTGCGCATCCTGGTGGTCGACGACGATCCGCTGCTGCTCAAGTCGATGCACGAGACCCTGGAGCGCGAAGGGCACAGCGTCAGCACGGCCAATGGCGGCCAGGACGGGATCGATGCCTTCAGGGCGGCGCAGGCCGGCGGCCAGGCTTTTGCCGTGGTGATCACCGACCTGGGCATGCCGCATGTCGACGGACGCAAGGTGGCCATCGCCGTGAAGCAAAGTTCTCCCTCCACGCCGGTCATCATGCTCACCGGCTGGGGTCAGCGGATGGTCGCCGAAGGCGACGTTCCCGATCATGTGGACGAGGTCTTGAGCAAGCCGCCGAAATTGCGCGAACTGCGCAACGCGCTGTCGCGCTTTGGCCGACCGCAGGAGCAAGCATGACGCCATTGATCGCCGACCGTCCGGCCTGCCTGTTCATCGTCGACGACGAGACCGCCCTGATGCAGGCACTGTGCAGCACGCTGCGCATGGAGGGCTACGAGACGGTCGGCTTCACGTCGGCGCGCGACGCGCTGCAAGCCCTTCCCGGTTCGCATTGCGATCTGCTGCTGGCCGATCTGATGATGCCCGAGATGGACGGCATCGCGCTGCTGCGCGAGGCACTGCAAGCCGACCCGATGCGGGTCGGCATCATCATGACGGGTGAAGGCAGCATCGCCAGCGCCGTCGAGGCGATGAAGGCCGGCGCCCTCGACTTCGTCCTCAAACCCTTCAACCTGAATGCGATCCTGCCCGCGCTGTCACGCGGCCTGGCGCTGCGCCGCCTGCACCTGACGAATGCCGATCTGGAACAGCGCGTGCGCGGGCGCACCCTCGAACTCGAAGCCGCCAACAAGGAGCTGGCCGCGTTCACGCAATCGGTCTCGCACGACCTGCGCTCGCCGCTGCATGCGCTCGGCAGCCTGTCAGAAATGCTGCTGCGCGACTTTGCCTCGCAAATGCCCGCTCGGGCGCAGCAGTTCCTGGGCGTGATGAACACCGGCATCAAGCACATGAAGGAGCTGGTCGACGACCTGCTGCGCTTTTCCAGCGTCAGTCACCAGCCCTTGCAGACCCAGGTCGTCGAGATGAACCCGCTGGTGTCGGATGTGCTCGCTGAACTGCACCTGGTGCAACCCGAACGCAGCATCGACATTCGGGTCGAAGCGCTGCCGCCCGCGCAGGCCGACCCTTCGCTGGTGCGCCACGTGCTCGTCAACCTGCTGTCGAATGCCTTCAAGTTCACCCGGCGCCGGGACCTGGCGACGATTGAAGTCGGCTGCACGCCTGAAGAAGGCATCAATGCGTATTTTGTACGCGACAACGGGGCTGGCTTCGACATGGAACGGGCCGATCGGCTCTTCGGCGTCTTTCAGCGCCTGCACAGCAACAAGGATTACGAAGGCACGGGCGTCGGCCTGTCCATCGTGCAGCGCATCGTCGAACGCCACGGCGGGCGCGTCTGGGCCGAAGCCGCGGTCGGTCAAGGGGCCACGTTCCGGTTCACGCTACCCGCCGCGAAACCGTGAACCGGTCCCACGCAGCCCTCGGGCTCAGGTGTGACGGTCGACCCATTCCTTTCCCTGATCGCAGGCGTACACGGCGGCCTTCCTTTTGGACTCGAAGCTGCCCGAGGTCAATGCGACGGCAATGTCCTTGCCATCCGGCCCGGGCGACCGACACATCAGCCTGGCCGCGAAACGCCCGTTGACGAGTTCCTCGGGTGTGCAATGCAGCTGGTAGCCCTTGTAGCGCGTGACATAAGCAACAAGGTTCGTTCTCTTTTGCATGGCCGTGGCCCCACGGAGGCAGAGCGGTCTGACCACCCTGCGCCAAGTTGATTGAAAGCGAATGAGCCTATGCCGACGGTGAAAACTTTGTCGTCAGCGCGGCCTTCGCCCGCGAAGCATCGCCGCGTGCGGCGACCCGCGCAACCTGTAAGGAATGACAACTTGCATTCACCGCCGCATGCCGGCACCATGCGCTTTACATCTGTTTTTGGAACCTGCCGACGCACACTTCGAGTCGGCCGACAACCCGCATCGGAGGTGATGTCTTATCTGCACAGCCTGCTGTCTCGTGCGTGATCGCTGCGGTGTTGCGCCAAGGCATCCAAAGTCCTCGCTGGCCGCCCTTGGAAAACCCGGAGCACGTCATGGAAAATCATGACGCGGCTCTCTCGGTGATTTGCCGTGTCCAGGGAAGGCTGTGTGCCCTGCCGCTCAGCCATGTGGTCGAAACCATGCGGCCCTTGCCCACCGAAACCATCGCCGGCGCGCCGGATTTCGTGTGTGGTCTCGCGGTGATCCGCGGTGCGCCGGTGCCGGTCGTTGACCTTGCCCGCCTGCTCGGCGCCACCGACACCCAAGCCAGACGCTTCGTGACCGTGACG
>DASQOS010000355.1:0-2549 GCA_035644375.1 Rhizobacter sp. | reverse complement strand
CGCAGGCTTCGTCCGACACGCCAGCGGTGTTGCGCGAGCGGGTCACGTCCAAAGGCGGCACCACGCACGCGGCGCTGAGCGTGCTGGAGCGCGACGGCGTGAAAGACGCGTTCATTCGGGCGCTGAAGGCGGCGCAACGCCGTGCCGTCGAGCTGGGCCGTGAATTCGGCGGATAGTCGGCGCAGCCTTCACTTAGCAGCGGAGTTTTCATGAGCTACCTCTCGTACATCACACCGCATCCGGGCAGCCCGTGGCACACCTACTTGTCGCAAGTCGATCGCGTGCTGCCCTACCTGGGCGGTCTGGCACGCTGGGCCGAAACACTGAAGCGCCCGAAGCGCGCGCTGATCGTCGACGTGCCGATCGAGATGGACGACGGCTCGGTGCGCCACTTCGAGGGTTATCGCGTGCAGCACAACCTGTCGCGCGGGCCGGGCAAGGGCGGCGTGCGCTTTCACCCCGACGTGACGCTGGAAGAGGTGATGGCGCTGAGCGCCTGGATGACGGTCAAGACCGCCGCGGTGGGCCTGCCCTTCGGCGGCGCCAAGGGCGGCATCCGGGTCGACCCGAAGACGCTGTCGCACAAGGAGCTGGAGCGCATGACGCGGCGCTACACCAGCGAGATCGGCATCATCATCGGCCCGCAGCGCGACATCCCGGCGCCCGACGTCAACACCAACGGTCAGATCATGGCCTGGATGATGGACACCTATTCGATGAACACCGGCACCACCGCCACCGGCGTGGTCACCGGCAAGCCGCTGCACCTGGGCGGCTCGCTCGGGCGCGTCAAGGCCACCGGCCGCGGCGTGTTCGTCACCGGGCGCGAGGCGGCGCGGCGCATCGGCCTGCCGCTGGACGGCGCGCGTGTGGCGGTGCAAGGCATGGGCAATGTGGGCAGCGCGGCGGCCGAGCTGTTCGTGCAGGCCGGCGCCAAACTGGTGGCGGTGCAGGACCACAGCGGCACGCTGGTCAACCCGCAGGGTTTCGACATGGCGGCGACCACCGCGGTGCTCAAGCGCGACGGCGGCATCGCCGGCTACCAGGAAGCCTTGCAGATCGACAACGAATCGTTCTGGGACGTGGACTGCGACATCCTGATCCCGGCCGCGCTGGAAGGCCAGATCACGCCGGCGCGTGCCAACCGCATCAAGGCCAAGCTGGTGCTCGAAGGCGCCAACGGACCGACGCTGCCCGAAGCCGACGACGTGCTGCAAGAGCGCAACGTGCTGGTCGTGCCGGACGTGATCTGCAACGCCGGCGGCGTGTCGGTCAGCTACTTCGAGTGGGTGCAGGACTTCTCGAGCTTCTTCTGGAGCGAAGACGAGATCAACCTGCGGCTCGACAAGATCATGGTCGACGCGCTCAAGCACATCTGGGACACCGCCAACCTGCACAAGATCACCTTGCGCACCGCGACCTTCGCGGTGGCCTGCGAGCGCATCTTGATGGCGCGCGAGGAGCGTGGGCTGTACCCCTGATGGGCAACTCAGGCCAAAGGAAACGCCGGGCCGTACCCAAGTTTCCTTTGATCCCCTCGGGGGGCGGACGCGCGAAGCGCGGCCTTGGGGCTCACGTCTAGCTGTTCAGCTCGCGCTTCTTCAGGTAGGTGTCGAAGTTGTCGATGTAGTCGGTCCAGTTGTCTTCGAGCATCGCCTTGTACTGCTGCATGAAGTAGGTCATGGTCTCGACCTTGCGCTGCTGCATCTCTTCCTTCGACTTGTAGCTCGCCGCGGTGAGCCAGGCGTGAAAGCGCGCCAGCCCGTACATGAACGAGGCGCTGACGACGGCAGGCTCGTCTTTGGCGCATTGCTGGTTGGCCAGGCGGATGTGCGCGTCGGCGCGGTCGAAAAAGCCGGGGTCGAGTTCGTCGGTGGCCATGGGGATTCCTGTGGATTTGAAGAGATGAATCGGTGGTTGATGGGTCAGCGCGGGGTGCCCGCACCGGCCAAGGCCTGCAGACGCGCCGCTTCTTCGGGCAAGGTATTGGCCGGCAAGGCCTGCAGGCCGCCGCGCCGGTACCAGTAGCCGGCATTCGACAGGTCGCCTTCGATGCGGTGCAGGTAGCCGTGGATCTGGCACGACAGCAGGTCGTCGTGGACCTGTGCCAGCTTGTGGGCGGCGTCCCAGTTGCCTTGGGCAGCGAGGGTCAGCGCCTGGTGGTGGTCGCAGGGAGTGTCGGTTCTAGGCGGCATGCGGCGAGATTACACGAGGCGCCATTCGCAACTCTGCACAATAACTTCCTTTTCGGATCAGTGGCATCAACTGCGTGTTGGGGTCGCGAATTCGCCAACTTGTTGGACGAGTACAGTCGTCAAATGGGCAGTCCTGCAATAGCTGCTGATAGGTCCGTTAAGAGAAGACTCGCCTTAAAGAACACGTCCCCAACTGTCTTGACATGGATCTCATTGACGAACCACCCGAGAAGGCCGCCTCGCTCGTCAGCATCTTAATTGGGGTCGGCGAAACACGTCGGCTTGAGTACAAACGCGTCAGCGGAAAGATGGTGGGCAAGGCACTGGAAACGGTATGCGGCCTTGCCAATGCAG
>DASQOS010000354.1:0-6092 GCA_035644375.1 Rhizobacter sp. | reverse complement strand
CAGCGATGCGCTGTGGGCCGGCCTGCCGGTGGTCACGTACACCGGTGCCAGCTTCGCCTCGCGCGTCGCGACCAGCCTGCTCGACGCCGTCGGCCTGCCTGAACTGGCGTGCCCGACGCTTGCCGACTACGAAGCCCAGGTGCTGCGCCTGGCGCTCGATGCGCCTGCGCGCCAGGCCGTGCGTGACCACTTGGTGCACGCGCGTGGCACGGCGTCGCTGTTTGACAGCGACGGCTACACACGCGATTTCGGCAACCTGCTGTGGGCCATGGCCGACCGCTGGTCTCAAGGGTTGCCGGCCGACCACTTGACGATTGAAGGACACGCATGAGCGCCGCATTGCCGCAAATTCACCTGTGCATCGTGCAGCCCGGCGGCTATGTGCATTCGCTGGGTTTTCTCGACCAGGCGCGCTACTTCAGGCATCAATTCCGCCGCATGGGTGCCACGGTGAGCCTGGCCAAGAACCGGCTGCGGCACGATGCGGTGAACTTCATCTTCGGCGCCCACCTGGGATTCGAAGCCTCGCTGCGCCTGCGCTACACCTGTGTGTTCGTGAACCTGGAGCAACTGGGTGAGGGTGGCGCCGCAGTGCCGGCCGACTACCTTGGGTTGCTGTCGGGTTCGGCCGTGGTCGACTACAACGCGGGGAACATTTCGAGCTACACCCAGCACATCGACGATGTCTTGGTGTTCCCGCTGCTGCATGCGCCTTATCTGACGCCGGCGCAGAGCACAGCGCTGGAAGCTCGGCCGCTGGATGTCCTGTTCATCGGCAGCATGAACGAGCGCCGGCGCACGCTGCTCAAGCGCATCGAGGCGCAAGGTCGACGCGTGACCCTGTTCGATGCCCCGCTGTACGGGCCCGAGCGCGATGCCATCATTCTGCAGGCCAAGGTCGTCTTCAATGCGCACTTCTATGCCAGCAGCCGCTTTGAGCAGGCCCGCGTATCGCACTGTCTTTCGCTGGGCACGCCGGTGGTGTCTGAACGCGGCGCGCTGACGCAACCGCACGAGGCGTTCGAAGACTGCGTGTTCTGGGTCAGCGACAACACACTCGATTCATTCTTTGCCGATCAATTTGCCACAGCGTCGTTCTACGGCGAAGCCCGTGCCCAGTTGCAGCGGTTCACGCAGGCCGACCCGATCGAGGCCTATGCAGACATCCTGGCTTTTGCCGCCGGCTATGCGGGTGTCCACCAAGAGCGTCGACCGGCCGAGGCCTGGCAACCCACCCAGATCAATCTCGGTTCCGGGAAGGACTACAAGCCCGGCTGGCTGAACATCGACGTGCTCGACCGCGCGCAGCCCGACTTGGTGCTCGACCTGGGGCAAGCCACCACATTCCCGGTGCTGGGCCAAACGCCGTACGCGGGGCCTTTGCGGCTGGCCGAGGGCGGCGCCGAGGTGATCTTTGCCAACAACGTGCTCGAACATGTTCCAGACCTGCCGCAGCTGATGGGCAACTGCCTGAAGCTGTTGAAGACAGGGGGACGCTTCATCATTGAAGTGCCCTACGAGCATGCGGCCACGGCCTGGCAGGATCCGACCCACCTGCGGGCCCTGAACGAAAAGTCATGGCTCTACTACACCGACTGGTTCTGGTATCTGGGCTGGTTCGAGTACCGCTTCCAGGTCGCGCAATTCACCTATCTGGACGACGCGCTGCGTGAATGCGCGCAAGGCAAAGCCGCATTCATGCGCGTGGTGCTGGCCAAGGTCGAGACCACGGCCCGCGAACGCACCACGGCGCGCGTGATGCGTGCCGACTTTGCGCTGCCCGACGACATCTTGGACAACGAAACGGCGCTTGCCCACCTGTCGAGCGCCTGACCGGGCCACACGCCACACCCCAAAAAAGGCCGCGCAAGCGGCCTTTTTGCCGTGGCCTGGCGCAGACGACGCGACTCCCGCTACAGGGTTAGATGTTGACCCCAAGGCCGCGCTGCGCGCGTCCGCCCCCCGGGGGGAGCAAAGCAAACTTGGGGCGGCCCGGCGTTTCCTTTAGCCTCCGTTCGACCGGGCCACTGTGCAATAAGCCCGGCGATCGCCCTGTCTGCCGGGCCGACCTTTCAGACCCGTAGGAAGTTACCTGACAGAGATCATGGAAGAAGCTGGACTCAAGCCACAGAACTGGCCTGATGTTGCGAGTCAATTCATATCTTCACAATTCATTTCACGTTGAGACGACAACCCAACGCAGCAGACCGCCGAACAGACAGCCAAACAAATTAGGAACACAGCATGAACGCCGATCAAATCCTCACCGAAATTCGCGAAGCCAACCTGTCCTACCTGATGTTGGCCCAGAGCCTCATCCGCAGCGACCGCGAACAAGCCCTGTACCGCCTGGGCATCAGCGAAGAAAGCGCCGCGATGATCACGCTGCTGACGCCTGCTCAAATGATGCGGGTGGCTTCGGGCAACACGCTGCTGTGCCGCTTCCGCATGGACGACGACCTGGTGTGGGGTCTCTTGACCAACCACGGCAAGGGCGCCGCCAACGAGACGACGACCCGCCTGCACGCCAGCATCCTGATGGCCGGCCGCCACCAAGAAGCGGCCTGAGCCGGCGCCGGTGCCCATCCCCAGCAAAAACATCAGATCCCAGGAGCAGATTCCATGCGTGTCAAAAGCATCCTCACCGAAGCCAAGCAGATCGACCGTGCCGTGACCTTGATCCATCTCGGCGCCCGTTTGCAGGTTCTGGAATCTGAGACCGATCTGAGCTACGAGCGCCTGCTGCGTCTCTACAAAGAAGTCTCCGGCAAGTCGCCCAGCAAGGGCCAGCTGCCCTTCTCGACCGACTGGTTCATGACCTGGCAGCCCAACATCCATGCATCGCTGTTCCTGAACATCCATGAGTACCTGAACAAGGTCGCCGAGATGGATGAGATCGATACCGTCATCAAGGCCTACCAGCTGTACCAGGAGCAAACCCAGGCACAAGGCCTGGAAGCCCTGCTGTCGGTGACCCGCGCATGGCGCCTCGTCAAGTTCGTCGACAACGGCATGCTGACCATGACCAAATGCTCCAAATGCGGCGGCCACTTCGTCAGCCACCCGCACGAAATCTCCAAGCACTATGTTTGCGGCCTGTGCAACCCGCCGGCCCGTGCCGGCAAGGGCAAAGCCAGCGGCGGCATTCAAATGCACTAGAAATATGCAGTGCCCCAAGTCGTCTGGGGGCGGCCCGGCGGCGACTTTGCAGACTCCCAGGCCGGCGGTTCTCCTGAATGTCAAAACTTCGCTCAAGTTTTTTCTCCGGTCGCCGATGAACAAGGTGACCGGCAACGGTTTTAGCTGTCTCCTCCTGGCACCTTCAAAGTGCTTTGCCGCGGGTCCTTCGGGACCCGCTTTTTTTGCGGGTGGAATGCCGCCTTGTTGTGACGATCGGTCGAACGACCTGCTGCGCACACTCAAGACGGCCGGGTTCACGCCGATAAATGGCGGACACCTGTGCTCGGACCGCGCCCGGGTGCACGACACGGACCCTTTCCTAAATCATGTTTGTTCTCATCGGTTACGGCGTCGCCCTGGGGTGCATCTTCGGGGCCTACATCCTTCACGAGGGCAACATGCTCGTGATCCTGCACGCCCTGCCGACGGAATTGATGGCCATTCTGGGCGGCGCGTTGGGCGCCTTCGTGGTGAACAACCAGCCCAAGGTGCTGAAGGCCACGCTGAAGGCCTTGCCCACGCTGCTGAAGAACTCCAAATACACGAAGGCGCGCTACATGGAGCTGCTGGCGCTGCTGTACGACATCCTTCAGAAGGCGCGCAAGGAAGGCCTGATGTCGATCGAAAAAGACGTCGATGCACCCCACGAATCCCCGGTCTTCAAGAAGTACGAGACGGTGGGGCATGACCATCACGTGGTGGAGTTCATCACCGACTACCTGCGCATGATGGTCTCGGGCAACCTGAACGCCCACGAGATCGAAAGCCTGATGGACAGCGAAATCGAAACCCACCACCACGAGGCGCATGCGCCGGTGGCGGCGATCGGCCGCCTGGCCGGCGCCTTGCCGGCCTTCGGCATCGTGGCCGCCGTGCTGGGCGTGGTCAACACCATGGGCTCGGTGGGCCAGCCTCCGGCGATCCTCGGCGGCATGATCGGCTCGGCCCTGGTCGGCACCTTCCTCGGCATTCTGCTGGCCTACTGCGTGGTCGAACCCCTGGGCGGGCTGCTGGAACAAAAGAACGACGAAGGCAGCAAAGAGCTGCAATGCATCAAGACCACCTTGCTGGCCAGCATGCAGGGCTATGCGCCGCAGGTGGCGGTGGAGTTCGGCCGCAAGGTTCTTTATTCGACCGAGCGCCCCGATTTCGCTGAACTCGAAGCTCATGTGAAAGGAAAGAAGTGAGCTTCCATGCGGTCAGCCTCGAGGCATTCCAAAGCGAGCGAAGCGAAGCGCCCCATGGAGCAACTCGCCCAGAAACCGGCTTTGCCGGGCCTGCAGCGAGGCGCCCCCTCGGGGGGCAGGAGCGCAGCGACGTGGGGGCATGGCCGACCGCCGGGCCGCCCCAAGGCCGGCCGCGCCCCCTCGGGGGGCAGGAGCGCAGCGACGTGAGGGCACCGTAATGGCTGGCGATTCCAAGAAACTGCAGCCGATCATCATCAAGCGCATCAAGAAGGGCGGCCATGCGGTGCATGGCGGCGCCTGGAAGATCGCTTATGCCGACTTCGTGACGGCGATGATGGCGTTCTTCCTGCTGATGTGGCTGCTGGGCTCGACCACCGAAGGCGACAAGAAAGGCATTGCCGACTACTTCAATTCGCCGATGAAGGTCGCGCTGCTGAATGGCGGCAGCGGCTCGGGCGATGCGTCGCACGTCATCAAGGGCGGGGGCACCGACCTCAGCCGCGCCAGCGGGCAGGTCAAGAAGGGCGAGATCGAAGCGAAACGACAGACCATCAACCTGGCGGCGCTGAAAGCCGAGCAACGGCGCGCCGAAACCGCCAAGCTCGAAGAGCTGAAGCAGCAGGTCGAGGCCATGATCCAGAGCAGCCCCAAGCTGGAGGCGCTCAAGTCGCAGATCCGCCTGGACATGACCGCCGACGGCTTGCGCATCCAGATCATCGATGCGCACAACCGGCCGATGTTCGACAGCGGCAGCGCCATCGTCAAACCGTATATGCGTGACCTGCTTCACGACATCGGCGAGGTGCTGAAAGACGTGCCGAACTGGCTCACGCTGGAAGGCCACACCGACGCCCAGCCGTTTGCCGGCGACCGCGGCGGCCTCGGTTATGGCAACTGGGAACTTTCATCCGACCGGGCCAACGCCTCGCGCCGCGAATTGATCGCCGGCGGCCTGCCCGAAGCCCGCGTGCTGCGCGTGCAAGGCCTGGCCTCCAGCTCGCTGTTTGACCTGGCAGACCCGCAAAGCCCGTCCAACCGGCGCATCAGCATCATCGTGATGAACCGCGAAGCCGAAGACCGGCTGCTGCAGGTCCGTCCGGTCGCAAATGAGGCAGAACCGGCGCAAGCTGGAATTTCAGTGCCGCCGGTGTCGATTGTTCCCTCAATATCCACCCCCATCACCCGATAACAGCCACAGCGCATTCAAGCGAGGTTCGCCATGACCACCCCAGACATGAAATTCCTGATCGTCGATGACTTCTCCACCATGCGGCGCATCGTGCGTGGCCTGCTGAAAGAGCTCGGTTACAACAACGCCGAAGAAGCCGAAGACGGCGCGGCTGCGCTGAACATCCTGAAGAACGCGAAGTTCGACTTCGTCGTCAGCGACATCAACATGCCGAACATGAACGGCTTCGAGCTGCTCAACGCCATCAAGGCCGACCCGGCGCTCAAGCACCTGCCGGTGCTGATGGTGACCGCCGAGGCACGCAAGGAAGACATCGTGCGCGCGGCCCAGGACGGCGCGGCCGGCTACATCGTCAAACCTTTCACCAAGGCCACGCTGGAAGAAAAAGTTCAAAAGATCATGCAAAAACTGGCCACCACGGCCTGAAGGACAAGAACATGAAGATGGACGACTTCTCCATGCTGGCGCCGCAAATGGCGGCAGCAGCTTCGCCCGAGGTATTTCAGCAACTCGGCCTGATCACGCGCCAGTTGCAC
>DASQOS010000353.1:0-3426 GCA_035644375.1 Rhizobacter sp. | reverse complement strand
TGGCTTCAGAACCCCGGTGGAAACCACCGTGGCGATGGAGTTCGCCGCATCGTGAAAGCCGTTCATGAAATCGAAGGCAATGGCCAATGCCACCAGCATGACCACCACCCAGAACGCCACCTGGACCGTCTGCATCAGAGATCTGCGCTGCGATCAGGAGTTTTCGAGGACCACGCCCTCGATGAGATTGGCAACGTCCTCGCAACGGTCGGAAATGGATTCGAGCTGTTCGTAGATGGCCTTGAGCTTGATCAGCTCTCGCACGTCCTTTTCTTCGCGGAACAGCTTGGACATGGCGGATCGCATCACGCGGTCGGCGTCCGACTCGAGCTTGTCGATCTCGGCGCAAGTCTTGATGGCGGCCTCGGCCGCATCGCTGCGGCTGAGTTGCGGCAACAGCGACACCGCATGCTGGACACGCTCACAGCATTTCGCACTCAAATCACCCAGGCGCAGCACTTCTTCGGTCATCGCGCGCACGTCGTACAGCTGCATGGTTTCGGTGGCGTCCTGCAGCAGGTCGACGATGTCGTCCATCGCGTTGATCAGCCCGTGAATCTGCTCGCGATCGATTGGCGTGATGAAGGTCTTGTGCAGCAAGCGGTTGACCTCTGCCGTGATCTTGTCGGCCGAATGCTCGGCCGAGACCACCTGGTCCGCGTACTTTTGACGGGCATCGAGGTCGCTGTAGTTCTCGATCATCGAAATGAAGGCTCGAGCCCCTTCGACGATGAAAGCCGCATGCTGGTTGAAGAGCTCGAAGAAATTCCCTTCACGCGGCAGCAGCTTGCCAAAGAACATGTTCGCTTCTCCAACGGACAACGCAAAAGCTCCGACCGCCGAAGCCACCGCTTGTCACGGTCATGTCATCGAATTGACATGCTCGGAGTGTAGCGCTGCCGTTTGCATCAACCGGCCGGTGCAGGTCACACGTCGGCTTTGCCGGGAAGATCGAACACGGCGCGCCGGCCATCGAAAGACGACAGCGCGGCGATCAGCGCGCGAAAGTCGGAATCGCGCTCCAGCGGATTGAAATGCTCGGTGTCGACCGTCATCACCGGCGCACTGTTGAATGTCTGGAAGTACGCCGCATAGGCGTCGCACAGACGCTGCAAGTAGTCCTCATCGATGCGGCGCTCCATGCCGATGCCGCGACCCCGAATGCGCTGCTGCAAGGTGGCGGGTGTCGCCTTCAACCAGACCACCAGATCGGGATGGGGTACCTGCAGCGCCACCTGCACATACATCTGCTTGTAGAGGCGGTATTCCTCATCGCTGAGATTCATGCCGGCAAACAAGGCGTCTTTCGCAAACATGAAGTCGCTGACGATGGACTGCGCAAACATGTTGGGCTGGGCCAATTCACGCATTTGCCGCAAACGCTGGAACAAGAAAAAGACTTGCGTCTGAAACGCATACCCGGGCGTGTCTTCATAGAAGCGCTCCAGGTAAGGGTTCTCGTCGGCACGCTCCAGCATCAGCTCGGCGCTCATGTGCGCGGCCAATCGTCGTGCAAGCGAACTCTTGCCTGCGCCGATGGGGCCTTCGATGGCGATGTGACGAAAGCGTTCCAGGCCGCTCATCGCGTCACCGTTGCTCTTGCCGCGCGGTCCGTGCCATCACTTCAGCCGCGAAAGATGAAGTACACCGCACCCACCAGGCACAGGCCAGCCCACGCATAGTCGAGTTTGAAGGGCTGCTGCATGTAGACCATTGCAAAAGGCACGAACACCGCCAGCGTGATCACCTCTTGCATGATCTTCAGCTGCGCCAGCGTGATGCCGCCGGCATATCCGATGCGGTTGCCGGGGACTTGCAGCAGGTATTCGAACAACGCGATGCCCCAACTGACCAGGGCCGCCAGGTACCAGGGTTTGTCGGCCAGGTTCTTCAGGTGGCCGTACCACGCGAACGTCATGAACACGTTGGACGCGATCAGCAACAGGACGGCCTGCAACGGAATGGAAAAGCGGGTCATGGATTGAGGCGGCGAATGCGCTGCCGAGACACAGCAGCAAGAAGTGTGCGCACGTTTCCGCGACCCGGCACAGTGGCTTGCGGCGCGACATCGGCCAACGGCGCGAGCACAAAAGCACGTTCATGCATTCGCGGATGAGGCACGGTCAGATCCGAAGCGGCGATGCATTGGTCGCCGTACAGCAGCAGATCGAGGTCCAGGGTGCGCGGCGCGTTGCGGTAAGACCGCACGCGGCCATGCAGCGCCTCGATCGCTTGCAACGCCGCCAACAATTCGTGCGGCGAGAGCACCGTTTTCAGTTGCGCGACGGCATTCAGGTAATCCGGACCGTCGGCATCGACCGCCTGCGTTTGGTACAGCGGGGACGCGTTCAGCAGCTGGGCTCTCGGCAGTGCCGACAGCGCCTGAATCGCCGCCAACAGCGTGGCCTTCGGATCCCCCAAATTCGCGCCGAGACCGACATAGGCCACGACCGAATCGCGCTCGGTGAAAGCGGGGGCGGACGTCACCGTCACGGCAGGCCGACCCGGTCCGATTCAACCCGTCGCCGGGGGCCCTGCATCAGGGCCAGCGCTGCGCGGCTTGCGTCGACGTGGCCGGCGCTTCCTGGCGGGCTCGACAGCAGCGAATTCTTCGGGACCTGCGGCAGCCGATGGCGCGCGGCGCAGGGTGTTGCCCTTGCCGCGCGCGGCTTCGATCAATTCAGCGCGCTGATCGGCGTCGGCGAGTGAAAAATCTTCCCACCATTGGGCCAGTTCCGCTTCGATCTCGCCCGCATCGGCGCGCAGGCGCAGGAAGTCGAAGCCGGCCCGGAAACGCGGCTGCTCCACCAGGGTGAACGGACCGCTGCCCAGGCGCCGCTCGAAGCGCGGCTGCATCAGCCAGATGTCGCGCATGTCTGCGGCCAACTTGCCGCGGCCGGAGATGTCGCCGATGCGGGCATCGAACACCGCATCCACCGCCAGCTGCAGCGCCGGGAATGGCGCCTCGCCGGCGTTCTTCAAGCGTTGCCAGCCTTCGAGCACGTCATGCCACAACATGCAGGCCAGCATGAAACTCGGCACCACCGACTTGCCCTCGCCGACGCGCCGGTCGGTGTCGGTCAGGGCCAGCTCCACGAATTTTTTCCGGGTGGGGTTCGGGGTCGAATCGTCGAACACCACGTCGAGCATCGGAAACACGCCGCGCGACGCGCCGACCAAACCCTGCTTGCGCAGTTCGTCGATGCTGGCCAGCGAGTGGCCGGTCTGCAGCAGCTTGATCATTTCGTCGAAGGTACGCGATGCCGGCACGCTTTCGAGCAGCGCTGCCATCTCCTGGATCGGCGCACGCGTCTTGGGCTCGATCGCAAACCCCAGCTTGGCCGCAAAACGCACCGCGCGAATGATGCGCACGGGGTCTTCGCGACAGCGCGTGGCCGGGTCGCCGATCATGCGCAGCACCTTCTT
>DASQOS010000352.1:0-4975 GCA_035644375.1 Rhizobacter sp. | reverse complement strand
CGGTGTGCGCAGCTCCTGGGCAAACAGGCTGACGCGCAGTTCTTCGAGCAGCCAGCGAAATTCACCCAGACGCGCATCGAGCGTGCCCTTGCGCTCGGCCACCAGGCGCAGGTAGCGTTGTTCCAGCGGCCGCAGTTCGGCCATGCGTGCGGTGTCGCGCGCCGGGTCGGCGCGCAGCTTGTCGAGCCGCATCGTGACCGCCTTCAAGTAACGCGGCAAGTGCGCCAATTGAATCCACGGCGTGGTCATCACGAAGCGCTTGGGCAGCAAGCGCGCCAGATGCGCCTGGATGTCGTCGCCGACATCCTTGGGTGCGCGTGCGTCCTTGAGCTTGCGCATGGCGGCGGCGTACTCGGTCAGCACCAGCGACACACTGCGTGCGATCTCGTTGGCGATCAGCGTGAGCCGGCCGCGGCCTTCCTGCACCCGGCGGCGAAACGCATCGCCATCCGTCGGCAGCGGTTCGGACAGAAACGCCCGATCGAGCGCCAGGTCGATGATCTGTTCGCGCAAGTCGTCGACGCTGCCCAGGCCCATGTACAGAGCCGCCATCTTCTGCAGGTCGGGGATGTTCTTTTCCAGGTACTTGAGCGCATCCTTGATCTGCAGCGCCACCAGCCGGCGCAGCCCCGCACGGTGCTTGGCCGCAGCGACATCGGGTTCGTCGAAGACTTCGACCACCACGTGCGTGCCACGGTCGATCAGCGCGGGGAAACCCACCAGCGTCTGATGGCCGCGGCGCACTTCCATCAGCTCCGGCAGCTCGCCGAAAGTCCAGTCGGTGTGTGGAATCTCGGCCGCCGGTGCGGGTTCTGCCGGTGCAGATGGAGTCGCAGGACCGACGGCCTTGACCGCAGCCCCTGCTGCGGCCGCCGCGCTGGCCACGCCCGGCAGCAGTGCGGCCAGGGCCTGGAATGCCGATCTGGCCTGCCCGCCCAATTCGGCCTTCAAGGCGGCCAGGTTGCGGCCCGTGCCCAGTTGGCGCCCGTGCTCATCGACCACGCGAAAGTTCATGAACAAATGCGCTGGCAGCTGGTCCAGCTTGAAGTCCGCGCGCTTCACGTCCAACTGGGTTTTGTCCCTGACGCTCTTGAGCAGCGCATCGATCAGCGCACCGCTGCCCACCGCGTTCGCTTCGGTCACCTGGGCGACGAATGCGTCGACGAACTCGGGCAGCGGCACGAGCCTGGAGCGCGGGCGTTGATGCAGGCTCTTCAGCAAGGCCAGCAGCTTGTCTTTCAGCATGCCCGGCACCAGCCATTCACAACGCTCTTCGTTGACCTGGTTCAGCGCAAACAGCGGCACGCTCACGGTGATGCCGTCTTTGGGGTCACCCGGCTCGTGCAAATAGCTGGCGCTGCAATCGACGCCGCCCAAGCGCAGCGTCTTGGGAAAGGCCGCCGTGGTGATGCCCGCGGCCTCGTGCCGCATCAGCTCGTCGCGCGTCAAGAACAGCAGCTTCGGCTGGCGTTGGCTCTCTTCGCGGTACCAGCGCTCCAGGCTGTGGCCGCTGTGCACCTCGGCCGGGAGCTGCTGGTCGTAAAAAGCGTGGATGAGTTCGTCGTCCACCAGCACGTCTTGGCGGCGCGACTTGTGTTCGAGCTCTTCCACCTGGGCGATCAGTTTGCGGTTGGCGGAGAGAAACGGCAGCCGCGTGTCCCACTCCTCCCCGACCAGCGCCTCCCGAATGAAGATCTCACGTGCCGCCACGGGATCGACGTTGCCGAAGTTGACGCGCCGGTTGCTGTAAATCAGCAGGCCGTACAGGGTCGCGCGTTCCAGCGCGACGACCTCGGCGGCCTTCTTCTCCCAGTGCGGTTCGAGCAACTGGGTCTTGATCAAGTGACCGGCAATGCCGGGCAGCCACTGCGGCTCGATGCCGGCCACGCCGCGGCCGAACAAGCGCGTGGTCTCGACCAGTTCGGCGGCAACGATCCAGCGGCCCGGCTTTTTGCTGAGGTTGGCGCCGGGGTGCTTGTAGTACCGGATACCGCGCGCACCGAGATACCACTCGTCTTCGTCGCTCTTGAGCCCGATGTTGCCGAGCAGGCCCGCCAGCATCGCCAGGTGCAGTTGTTCGTAGGTCGCGGGCGTGGTGTTCAGGCGCCAGCCGTGCTCGGCGACCACGGTGTGCAGCTGCGAGTAGATGTCGCGCCATTCGCGCACGCGGCGTGGCGAAATGAAGTTCTCGCGCAGCAGCTGCTCTTGCTTGCGCTGAGACAGCTTGTGTTCGCCTTGGCCGCCCTTGGCGGTTTCCAGCCACTTCCACAGCTTGAGCGTGCCGACGAACTCCGACTTCTCGTCGTCGAACTTCTTGTGCGCGTTGTCGGCCGCCTGCTGCTGCTCCAGCGGCCGGTCGCGGACGTCTTGCACGCTCAACGCCGACGCGATGATCAGCACCTCGCTCAAGGCCTCGCGTTTGCGCGCCTCCAGGATCATGCGGCCGACGCGCGGGTCCAGCGGCAACTTGGCGAGCTCACGGCCGGTGTCGGTCAACTCGTTCTGCTCGTCCACCGCACCGAGTTCGTTCAACAGCTGGTAGCCATCGGCAATCGCGCGGCGCGGCGGCGGCTCCAGGAACGGGAAGTCTTCGACCAGGCCCAGTCCCAGCGACTTCATGCGCAAGATCACACCGGCCAGCGACGAACGCATGATTTCGGGGTCGGTGAAGCGCGGCCGCCCGGTGAAATCTTTCTCGTCGTACAGCCGCACGCAGATGCCGCTGCTGACGCGGCCGCAGCGCCCGGCGCGCTGGTTGGCCGCGGCCTGGCTCACCGGCTCGATCAGCAGCTGCTCGACCTTGTTGCGGTAGCTGTAGCGTTTGACGCGTGCCGTTCCGGCGTCCACCACGTACTGAATGCCGGGCACGGTGAGCGAGGTCTCGGCCACGTTGGTCGCCAGCACCACGCGCCTGGCGCTGTGCGGCTCGAACACCATGTCCTGCTCTTGCTGGCTGAGACGGGCGAACAGCGGCACGATTTCCACACCCGGCGGATGGTGCCGCCGCAAATGATCGGCGGCCTCGCGGACCTCGCGCTCCCCGGGCAAAAAGACGAGCACGTCGCCGCTGCCTTCGCGCCACAACTCGTTCACGGCGTCGCCGATGGCGTCGTTCAGGCCGTACTCGCGGCTTTCTTCAAATGGCTTGTAGCGCTGCTGGACGGGAAACAGGCGCCCCGACACCTGGATCACCGGCGCAAGACCATGACTTGATGCAAAGTGCTGCGCGAACCGGTCGGCATCGATGGTGGCCGAGGTGACGATGACCTTCAGGTCCGGCCGGCGCGGCAGAATCTGCCGCAGATAACCCAGCAGGAAATCGATGTTCAGGCTGCGTTCGTGGGCCTCGTCGATGATGATCGTGTCGTAGGCCTTGAGCAAAGGATCGGTCTGCGTCTCCGCCAGCAAAATGCCATCGGTCATCAGCTTGACGCTGGCCCCGGCCGACAGCCGGTCTTGAAAGCGCACCTTGAAGCCGACCACCTCGCCGAGCGGTGTGTTGAGCTCCTGCGCAATGCGCTTGGCCACGCTGGAGGCCGCAATGCGCCGCGGCTGGGTGTGGCCGATCAGCTTGCCGGTGTTGGCCTTGCCGCGCCCCAACTGCAATGCGATCTTCGGCAACTGCGTGGTCTTGCCGGAGCCCGTCTCTCCGCAGACGATGATTACCTGATGCGCTTGCAGGGCCTGTGCGATTTCGTCGCGACGCGCTGAAACAGGCAGCGATTCGGGGAAGGTGATCGGGGGCAGCGGGTTGCCGCTGGCGGCCGGCTTGCGCTCTGAACTCGGGTTGGGACGGGACATCGTCGGTGGATTATCCCCGCGGCTTGTGCCCTACAGCGTGGTCCACCCATTCGTCACCGCGACCTTCAAAAGATCGCTCGGCGAGTCGACCCCCAGCTTGCGCCGCAAGCTCAGCCGGTGCGTCTCGACGGTGCGCACACTGATGTCGAGCTCGCGGGCCACCACCTTGTTGCTGCGCCCGTGGGCCAGCAGCAGCAGCACCTCGTGCTCGCGGGCCGTGAGTTGCGGCACGGCAGCGCCGGGCGGCGGCACCAGGCTTGAAATCAGCGCGCTGAAGTAGTTGCCTCCGGCGCACACCGAACTGATCGCCGCCAAGATTTCTTCGGTCGGCGATTCCTTGAGCACATAACCGCGGGCGCCCGCGCGGATGGCGCTGAGCACGTACTCGCGGTTGTCGTACATGCTCAGCATCAGCACGCGGATCGCCGGATGGCGCTGGTGCAGCACAGTCGCCAGCTCGATGCCGTTCATGCCGCGCATGCCGACATCGACCAGCATCAGGTCGGGCGCCAGGCTCGCGGCGAGCGCCAGCGCTTCGCTGCCGCTGGCGGCTTCACCGATCACTTCGAGGCCGGACACCACCGAAAGGCGCGCCCGCAGGCCATCGCGCACCAGTGCGTGGTCATCCACGATGGCGAGCCGGACCCCTGCGCCGGTCACGCCGGTACCGGCCTCGCTCACGCCATGCCCGTCAACGGAAAGCTCGCCGTCAGCGCGGTGTATCCGGGCTGCGAAATCAGCTGAAACGTGCCGCCATTGCGCTCGACACGTTCGCGCATGTTGGTCAGTCCGATGCCGCGGTCCTTGCTGAGCTCGACGTGTTTGACGTCGAACCCGCAGCCGTCGTCGGTGATGCGCAGTTCGAGCCGGTCGCCCGAGTCGTCGAGCCGGATGTCGATGTGTCGCGCCCGCGCATGCCGTTCGATGTTGCGCAGCGCTTCTTGGGCGACGCGGAACAGGCTCACGGCTTGCAGCCCGGGCAGCCGTTCTTCGTGCACTTGCGGCGACACCCGCACCTGCAGGCCGCTGCGTTGTGCGAGCTCGTTGCCGATGTGTTCGAGCGCCGCCGGCAGACCCAGGTCATCGAGCATGGCCGGACGCAGGTCATGCGAGATCCGGCGCACCTCGCCGATGGCCCCGGACAGGGCGCTGATCTCTTTGTCGATGGCCGTCA
>DASQOS010000351.1:0-9198 GCA_035644375.1 Rhizobacter sp. | reverse complement strand
CGTAGAGCGCGGTGCAGCAGGTGGCCGCTTTGTGCTGAACAAGGATGCCACCACCGGCTCGTACTGCGCTCATGCCGATGCGATCCTCGTGACCTGCCGCCGCGATGCCGAGGCGCCGCGCAACGACCAGGTGCTGGTGCTGGTCAAGCGCGCCGACTACAAACTCACGCAAACCACCAGCTGGGACACGATGGGCATGCGCGGCACCTGCAGCCCCGGCTTTCGCCTCGAATCCGGTGGGCCGGTGGAGCAGATCGTCCCCGGCTCCTTTGCCGACAGCTCGGCCGAGACCATGGTGCCGTACTCGCACATCCTGTGGGCTTCGCTGTGGTGGGGCATCGCCGCGGACGCGGTGGGCAAGGCCGCCACCTTCGTGCGCGGAGAAGCCCGCAAGAACCCCGGCACCGTGCCGCTCACGGCAACCCGACTGGCCGAGGTATCGCTGCAACTCCAAACCCTGCGCCACAACTGGTACGCGGTGGCGCAGGCTTTCGATGACACGATTCAAGCCGCCGATGCGGAACAAGAACTGCTGAGCATCGGCTGGGCGCTGCGCTTGAACAACCTGAAGATCTCCGCGTCCGAAGCGGCCCCGCAAATCGTGCACCGCGCGCTGCAGATCGTCGGCATCCTCGGCTACAAGAACGACAGCCCGTTCAGTCTGGGCCGCCAGTACCGCGACACCTTGTCCGGCTCCCTGATGATTTCCAACGACCGCATCGCGGCCAAAAGCGCGTCGATGCTGCTGGTGTTCAAGGACGCGCCATGACCATGGAATACGACATCGAGAACTTCTACAACGGCCTGGTCGAGCACGGACTGATCGTGCCGACCGGCGTGCAGGGTGCGTTCGGGCGCGGCGCCGTGTTCGAGGACGTGCTCGAGCGCTTCAACGGATTGGTCAGCGGGCTGTCGCGCAACGACGGCGCCGAGGTCTACACCTTTCCGCCCATCATCGACCGCAGCATCCTGGAAAAAGTGCACTACCTCGACTCGTTTCCCCACCTGTGCGGCAGCGTGCACAGCTTTTTCGGCAATGCCTTGCAGGCCTTGGCGGTGGCCGAGCGCGCCAACAGCGGCCAGCCCTGGGGCGAGTTGTTCGAGCAGACCAGCGTGGTGCTGAGCCCGGCCGCCTGTTACCCGCTCTACCCGAGTCTGGCCGGTACGCTGCCCGAACAGGGGCGCTTGGTCACGATGCTCAACTGGGTGTACCGGCACGAGCCGTCGCCCGAACCGACGCGCATGCAGTCGTTCCGGGTGCGCGAGTTCGTGCGCGCCGGCACGGCCGATCAGGTCGTGGCGTGGCGCGACATGTGGCTGCAACGCGGGCTCGATCTGTTGCACGCGCTGGAGTTGCCGGCGCGTTCTGACGTCGCGTCCGATCCGTTCTTTGGCCGCGGCGGCAAGATCCTGGCCATGAGCCAGAAGGAGCAAAAGCTCAAGTTCGAAGTGCTGGTGCCGGTGATTTCGCTGGAAGACCCGACCGCCGTGTGCTCGTTCAACTTCCACCAGGAGCATTTCGGCTCGACCTTCGGCATCCGCACCGCCGATGGCGCCACCGCCAACACCGCTTGCCTGGGTTTCGGCCTGGAGCGCGTGACCATGGCCTTGTTCAAGACCCACGGCTTCGACCCCCAACAATGGCCGGCGTCGGTACGCCAACAGTTGTGGCCATGATGCGTGTGGTCGCGATTCCCGGCTTGGATGCCGACGCTTACCAGCGTCACTGCCTGCACGGCGACGAGGCCGTCTGGGTCGAGAAAAATTGCTACGGTGACATCTGGATCGAGGTGCTGCACGCACTGGGCCTGGAACCGCTGGCGGTGCTGCCGTTCACGCTGGCGGTCGACTTCGAAGGCGACCAGTGGACTTTCTTCAAGCCGCCGCACGGTGAGCTGTACGACCTGTACGGCGTCGACGTCCAGGAGCTGACGGTCTGGCGTCCGCTGATCGAACACGCCATCGAACACCTGGGCGCCGGCAAGCTGATCAGCACCGAAGCCGATGCGTTCTGGCTGCCCGACACCGCCGGCACCGACTACCGCAGCACGCACACCAAGTCGACCATCGTGCTGGCCGATCTGGACGTCGAAGCCCGGCGGCTCGGCTATTTTCACAACGCCGGCTACTTTCGCCTCGAAGGCGAAGACTTCATCAAGACGTTTCGCCTGGACGCGCCGCACGATCCGAGCTTTTTGCCGCTGTTCGCCGAGGTGATCCGCACCGACCGGATCAAGCGCCGCAGCGACGCCGAGCTGGCCGCCTGCGCCTGGCCGCTGCTGCGCCGGCATTTCGAGCGGCGGCCCTTGACCAATCCCTTGCGCCGTTTCGGCGAACGCTTCATCAGCGAGCTGCCGGACCTGCAGGCGCGCGGCCTGGCCTACTACCACGCCTGGGGCTTTGCCACCATTCGGCAGGCCGGTGCGGCGTTCGACCTGGCTGCGGCGCATCTGCGCTGGCAGGCCGGCCACGGCCATCCCGAGTTGCTGCCCGCGGCCGAGGGCTTCGGCCTCATTGCCCAGGGCAACAAGGCGCTGATCTTGAAGGCCGCGCGTGCGGTGAATGCCAAGCGGCCGTTCGATGCGGCGCCGCTGTTCGACGACATGGCGCAAGCCTGGGATCGCGCCATGGCCTCGCTGGCTCAGGCCCTTTGACCTGAGGCAGTGAAAGCGCTTTACGGCGTGATCCCCATGTCGGTCGCGACACGCTCTCGGCCGCGGGAACCGGCGCTTCATGCGCCGGTCTTGCTGTAGCGGCTCAGAGCCGCCAGACTTTGAGTCCGTTGCCGGTCAGGGTGGCTTCGTCGAAACCGGCCTTCACGTCCACGAAGCAACCGCCCTTGATCACCTTGCGGCAGATCTCCTCGGTGCTCAGCTCCTTGTACTGCTTGTGCGCCACGGCCGCCAAAATCGCATCGGCGCGCGGCAGGTCTTCCCATGAGAACAAACGAATGCCGTACTCGTGCAGCGCTTCTTCAGGGTCGGCGGACGGATCGTGAACAAAGACCTCGGCGCCGTAGCTCTTGAGTTCGCTGATGATGTCGACGACCTTGCTGTTGCGCAGATCGGCGCAGTTTTCCTTGAAGGTCAGACCCAGCACATTGACGCGAGCGCCCTTGATGTAGCTGCCTGAGGCGATCATCTGCTTCACGGTCTGTTCGGCGATGTACTTGCCCATGCCGTCGTTGATGCGCCGGCCGGCCAGAATCACCTGCGGGTGGTAGCCCAGCATTTCGGCCTTGTGCGTCAGGTAATACGGATCGACGCCAATGCAGTGGCCCCCGACGAGGCCCGGCTTGAACTTCAGGAAGTTCCACTTGGTACCGGCGGCCTCCAGCACCTCGCTGGTGTCGATGCCGATCTTCTCGAAAATGATGGCCAGCTCGTTCATCAGCGCGATGTTCAGGTCGCGCTGCGTGTTCTCGATCACCTTGCACGCTTCGGCGGCCTTGATGCTGCTGCAGCGGTAGACCCCCGGCTTGACGATCATCTCGTACAGCTGGGCAACCTTTTCGAGCGTCGCAGCGGTGTCCCCCGAGACGACTTTCACGACGTTGGTCAGCATGTGTTCGCGGTCGCCCGGGTTGATGCGCTCGGGGCTGTAGCCGACGAAGAAGTCGCGCTTCCATTGCAGGCCGGAGGTTTTTTCCAGGATCGGAATGCACACTTCTTCGGTCGCGCCCGGATAGACGGTGGATTCGTACACGACGGTGGCGCCGCGCTTCAGATAGGGGCCGATGCTCGTGCTGGCGCCGACCAAGGGGCCGAAGTCGGGGATGTGGGCTTCGTCGACCGGGGTCGGAACCGCCACCAGAATGAAATCGGCCTCGCGCAGCAAGGCCGGGTCGCTGGTGTATTCGGCATGTTTGGCCAGCCGCATGTCTTCGTCGGGAATTTCGCGCGACGGGTCGGTGCCGGCGCGGCACTTGGCGACCTTGTCTTCGACGATGTCGAAGCCGATGGTCCGAATGTGTTTGCCGAACTCCACGACCAGGGGCAAGCCCACATAGCCCAAACCAATGACTGCAACCGTCTGCATTTCAACGTCCCTCAGATTTTCTTGTGATGGCGGTCCGGCGCAGCCGAACCCGCTTCAAACGGCTCGCCCATAGGTGTCCTGGAACCGCACGATGTCGTCTTCACCGAGATAGCTTCCCGACTGGACCTCGATGATTTCCAGCGGCACTTTTCCCGGGTTGGCCAGGCGATGCACCTGCCCCAGAGGAATGTACGTGCTTTGATTCTCGCTGAGCAAGATGACTTGATCACCATTGGTGACCTCGGCTGTGCCACTTACCACGATCCAGTGCTCGGCGCGATGGTGGTGCTTCTGCAGACTGAGCGACGCGCCGGGTTTGACCAGGATCCGCTTGACTTGAAAACGCGGCCCGGCGTCGATGCTGTCGTACCAGCCCCAGGGGCGGTGCACCAGCCGGTGCAGCGTGTGCTCGGTGCGGCCGGAGGTTTGCAGCTGACCGACGATCTGCTTGACCTCCTGGCTGCGGCTGCGGTCGGCCACGAACACCGCGTCGGGCGTTTCAACCACCACCACGTCGTTCAGCCCGACCACGCTGACGAGGCGGCTGGTGGCGTGGACCAGCGTGCCCGAACAATCGCGCAGCAGCGCGTCGCCAACCGACGCATTGCCGTCGCCGTCTTTGTCGCTGACTTGCCAGACTGCGTCCCAGGCGCCCAGATCCGACCAGCCGGCACTCAGCGGCACCATGCGGATGTCGAAAGTGGCCGCTTCGGCCGGGCACTTCTCCATCACGGCATAGTCGATCGACTCGCTGGGAATGGCCGCGAACAGGTCCTTGCCCGGGCGCACGAAACTCGCGTCGGTGGTTCGGGCGGCCCAGCTCAAACGGGTGGCGCCGGCAATGTCGGGACGAAAGCGCTCCAGCGCCTTCAGCCACACCGAGGCCCGTACGACAAAGATGCCGCTGTTCCAGTAGTAGCCACCGGTGTCCAGGTAACGCTGTGCCGTGGCCAGGTCGGGCTTCTCGACGAACTGGGCGACTTTCAAGGCCTGGCCCGGGTCCGCCGACGAGCGGATGTAGCCGAAGCCGGTTTCAGGCCGGTCCGGCGCGATGCCGAGGATCACGATGGCGCCGCCGGCCGCCACGCGCACGGCCTGCTGCAGCGTCGCCGTGAAAGCGGCCTCGTCGGTCACGGTCTGGTCGGCGGGCGTCACCACCAGCACCGGGTCGCTGTCGCCTTCCAGCGCATGCAGCGCCGCCAGCGTCATCGCCGGGGCGGTGTTGCGGCCTGTGGGTTCGAGCAGCAGGGCCGCGGGCGACAGCGACAGTTCACGCAACTGGTCAAGCACCAGAAACCGGTGTTCCTCGTTGCCGACCACGCTGGGCGCGGCCACGCCGATGTCGCTGCTGGCAAGCGAGGACAAGCGGGTGGCAGCCTGCTGGAACAAGCTCCGGTTGCCTTGCAGGATCAGGAACTGCTTGGGGTACTGGGCGCGAGACAGCGGCCACAGCCGCGTGCCGCTGCCGCCGGCCATGATGACGGGTTGAACTTGCAATGCGGGCATGGAAGTGAAAGGCAAGCCTTGTTAACGTGAAGTCGGTTCGGCGAACCCGGCCGGGTTCAAGCTTTGCCAGCGCCAGCTGTCGGCGCACATGGCGTGGATGTCGCGGCTGGCTTGCCAGCCCAATTGCTGTTTCGCCAAGCTGGGGTCAGCGTAGCAGGCGTCGATGTCGCCCGGGCGACGCGCCACCAGGTCATAAGGAATGGGCCGCCCGCTCGCCTGCTCGAAAGCGCGCACCAGTTCCAGCACGCTGTGGCCGCGGCCGGTGCCCAGGTTGGCGGTGATCGATTGCTGCTGGTCGATCAGGTGGCGCAACGCCGCCACGTGGCCATCGGCCAGGTCGAGCACGTGGATGTAGTCACGCACGCCGGTGCCGTCGGGCGTGTTGTAGTCGCTGCCAAAGACCTGCAGGCGCGCGCGCTTGCCCACCGCCACCTGGGTGACATAAGGCATCAGGTTGTTGGGTATGCCGCGCGGGTCTTCTCCGATCAAGCCGGTCTCATGCGCCCCGACCGGGTTGAAATAGCGCAGCAGCGCAATCTTCCACGCGGGATCGGCGAGTTCGGTGTCGCGCAGGATGTTTTCACTCATCAGCTTGGTCGCGCCGTAAGGGCTGGTGGTGGACAGCGGCGAATCTTCTCGGATCGGCAACTGCTCTGGTTTGCCGTACACCGTGGCGCTGGAACTGAACACCAACGACTTGGCGCTGTGGCGCTCGAGTGCCTGGCACAGCGTCAGCAAGCCGCCGATGTTGTTGGCGTAGTAGGCCAGCGGCTTTTGCGTGCTTTCGCCCACGGCTTTGAAGGCCGCGAAGTGCACGGCCGCGTTGACGCGGTGGCGGCTGAAGACGCCGTCCATCGCCGCCGCATCGCACACGTCCACGCGTTCGAACTGCGGGGTTTGACCGCTCAAGGTCTTCAGGCGGTTCAAGACCTCCGGCGAGCTGTTGGAGAAGTTGTCGACGCCCACCACCTGGAAGCCCGCGTTCAGCAGGGCCAGCCAGGTGTGCGACGCGATGTAGCCGGTTGCGCCCGTCAGAAGGACCAGCGGCGCGTTCATCTCAAGACCAATTGGCCAAAGCAGGAGGCGAGTCTGGCCGTGTAGACCGAGTCGGCACCGACAGCGACGTTCGATTGCCGTTCGCGGTTGAGGCTGCAGCCCAGCGAGATGGCGCGGGTGGCCTCGTAGTTGATTCCCAATGCGTACTGGCTGGTCGAATTGTCGCTGCCACCGTCCGACGAGGTCTTGCTGTAGCCGCCGCCGGCATGCAGCCGGATCTTGCCGGTCAGCTCATAAGCGACGCTCAGGCGAGCCGAATTGGTCAGGCGGTTGTTGTCAACGGCTGCGAGTGTCGTCGTGGGCGACGTGGTGCCGCCCTGAGTCGGCGGTGGCGTGGCTCCGCTGCTGACTGCGGCGAAGGTGGTTTCGGTGCCGGTGTCGCGGCTGAGCGCGGTGTCGAACTGCAGCTTTCCGGTCGGCCGGTAAATCCAGCCCAGCGAGCCGGTCACCGCGGAAACGTCGGCGATGCTGTTTTGGGAGTGATCTTCGCGGCTCGAGCTGATGCGCGCGTTCAGCGTGCTCAGCGCGCTGGGCATCCAGCTGACCGTGAGGTCGATGTCTTTGCGGCTGCTTCTGTCTTCAGGCTCCGTTCCTGCCGCGAGCAGCACGGGGTCGGTGATGGCGTTGGGAGTTTTCCCCTTGGTGTACCGATAGCCCAGGCCCCAGACCAGCAAGTCGGGAAGTCCGTAACGCACGCCGAAGCTGCCGATGTTCTGGGTGTACTCGCGATCTGCATAGGCGGCTGCCGAATAGTCGAGCGAGCGATGTTCGTAGCCGGCCTGCAGCGCCAGGCGCCGGGTGATGCCGTAGCGCACGTCGGTGACGAATTGCCGCGTGTCCTGCAAGTTCTTCTCTCGAATTTGCGGCGAATCGGGGCCGCCATAGTCGGCCAGACTGCGCAACGACGAGTATCGGAGCGAGCCCGAAAGGTGCTCGATCGTCTGCCATTCCAGGCCGACGTTGGCGGTGTACGACACGTTGTTCAGCTCGGTGAAGTCCTCGTAGCGGTCGGTTTGTATGGAACCGTCGGCATGGAAGTGCTGACGGCCGAAAAGCTGATTCACGCCGGCCAGCAATCCGGTGCTGGAATATTTGTCTGCGGCAATGGGTTGTCCGTCAGGCGTCTTGAACAGATTGGAGTTGTGCGCAAACGCCTGGCGCACGCCGATAAAGTACGGCGATGACTGCGCCCATGCCGGGTGGCTGAGTGCGGCCAGCGTTGCCAAGGCCCATGGGCGAGCGAAACGGGTCACGCGTGGAGCTGATAGGCGGCGCATACAAATCTCCTTGCTTCTTTGGGTTGTGTCGGCGAACGCCACCCGGTCAATAGGCGTGACGGTCGAAGAACACCAAGCGGACCGTGCGCAGGATGATCTGCAGGTCCAGGCCGAGTGACCAGTTGCGCAGGTATTCGAGGTCGTATTCGACCCGTGCCTGCATTTTTTCGATGGTGTCCGTTTCACCGCGGTGACCGTTCACCTGCGCCCAGCCGGTGATGCCGGGCTTGACCTTGTGCCGCACCATGTAGGCCTTGATCAGCTGGCGGTATTCCTCGTTGTGCGCGACAGCATGCGGACGCGGCCCGACGATGCTCATGCTGCCTTGCAAGACGTTGAAGAACTGCGGCAGCTCGTCCAGCGAGGTGCGGCGCAAGAAGGCGCCGAAGCGCGTGATGCGTGCGTCGCCCTTGGTCGCCTGGCGCACCACCGGGCCGTTGTCTTGCGCGGTCATGGAGCGAAATTTGTAGACGATGATTTCTTCGCCGTCGAGGCCATTGCGCCGCTGCTTGAAGATCACCGGCCCGCGCGAACTCAGCTTCACGCCGATGGCGACGAACAACAGCAGCGGCGAGATCAGCGCCACGATCAGGCTGGCCAGCACGATGTCGCTGATGCGCTTGGCCAGCTCGTTGGTGCCGGTGAATGGCGTCTCGCAAATGCCGACAACGGGTACGCCGTTCATGTCCTGCAATCGGCCTTGGATGATGCTGATACCGAACACATCCGGTACAAAATACAAAGACGCGGTCGTGCCCTGAACCTGTTCGAGCAGTTCAACGATGCGCGGCTGGGAGCCCAGCGGCAGAGTAATGAACACTTCGCGAATGGCATGTTGTCCTATGAAGCCGGCCACGTCCTTGAGCCCGCCAAGACGCTTCAGCGCGGCAGCCTCATGCACCCGTTCGTCGGTGCGATCGTCAAAGCAGCCCACGAAATCGATGCCGTGGTCGTCTCTGCCGGTGATGGCGCGAGCAACCTTCATGCCCAAAGGCCCGGCACCCACGATGATGGCGGTGCGGCGCGCCTCCGGCTTGGACCACTGGCGGCGCAGGATGTACTGCCCGAACCACACCGCCAGCCACTGAACCACCGGGGTGATGACCATCCATGCCGTGAGGGCTTGGTTGTCGAAATATTGCAGGCTGTGGGTGGCGTAGCCGCACAACGCCAGCATGGCGAGCAAGGTGATCCAGGACGTCAGCGTGTCCAGGGCAACCGACAGCAGGCTGTTGCGGAAGTGGTTGGTGCCGGGAAACGTGATCGCAAACACCAACAGGCAGAGCACGAACTCCGGCCCCTCGATCGTTTCACCGACGCT
>DASQOS010000350.1:0-2443 GCA_035644375.1 Rhizobacter sp. | reverse complement strand
AACGATCAGCTGCAAACCGCCGCCGCCTATCGCGGCCTCGTCATCGCCTACAAGAACGGCGCGCCGGTGCGGCTCTCCGACGTGGCGCAAGTGCAGGACAGCGCCGAGAACGTCAAGCTCGCCGCCTGGGTGAACACGGTGCCGGCGGTCATCCTCAACGTGCAGCGCCAGCCCGGCGCCAACGTGATCGACGTCGTCGATCACATCCAGGCGCTGCTGCCGCAGCTCAAGGCGGCGCTACCCTCGGCGGTGGACGTCGCGATCCTCACCGACCGCACCACGACCATCCGCGCATCGGTCGACGAAACCGAGTTCGAGCTGTTGCTGTCGGTGGCATTGGTGGTGATGGTGATCTTTCTGTTCTTGCGCAGCGCCAGCGCCACCATCATCCCCAGCGTCGCGGTGCCGCTGTCGCTGGTCGGCACCTTCGGCGTGATGTACCTGGCCGGCTTCTCGATCAACAACCTGACGCTGATGGCGCTGACCATCTCGACCGGCTTCGTCGTCGACGACGCCATCGTGATGATCGAGAACATCGCGCGTTACGTCGAAGAAGGCGACAGCCCGATGGTCGCGGCACTCAAGGGCAGCCAGCAGATCGGCTTCACCATCATCTCGCTCACCGTGTCGCTGATCGCGGTGCTGATCCCGCTGCTCTTCATGGGTGATGTGGTCGGGCGCTTGTTCCATGAGTTCGCGATCACGCTGGCGGTGTCTATCCTGATCTCGGCCTTCGTGTCGCTGACGCTGACGCCGATGATGAGTGCGCGTCTGCTGAAACCCGAGCGCGACAACAAACACAGCCGCCTGGGCGCCTGGAGCGCGCGCAGCTTCGACCGCCTGGTCGCCCAATACGGGCAGGCGCTCGACTGGGTGCTCGACCGTCCGCGCGCCACGCTCGCGGTCTTTGCACTGACGCTGGTGTTGACCGGCCTGCTCTACGTGATGGTGCCGAAAGGCTTCTTTCCGGTGCAGGACACCGGGCTGATCCAGGTCATCACCGAAGCCACGCAAACCACGTCGTTCGATGCGATGGCCGAGCACCAGCAGGCCATGGCCGATGCGATCCTGAAAGACGCCGACGTCGACCACATCGCATCGTTCATCGGCGTCGACGGTGCCAACCCGACGCTCAACACCGGGCGCATGCAGATCACGCTGAAGCCCTTTTCCCAGCGCAATGCATCGGCCAGCGAGATCATCCGCCGGCTGGCCGACGAGACGTCCAAGGTGCCCGGCATCACCGCCTACATGCAACCGGTGCAAGACCTGACCATCGAAGACCGCATCTCGAAGACGCAGTACCAGTTCCTGCTCAGCTCGCCCGACGCGGCCGACCTGGCTTCGGCGACCACGCGGCTGGTCGAAAAATTGAAGACCCTGCCGCAGCTGGTCGACGTCGCCAGCGACCAACAAGACCAGGGCCTGCAGGCCTTCGTGCTGATCGACCGCGAAGCCGCGGGCCGCCTCGGGGTCAGCATCGCGGCCATCGACACCGCGCTGTACAACGCCTTCGGGCAGCGGCTCATCTCGACCATCTACACCCAGTCCAGCCAGTACCGCGTGGTGCTCGAAGCCTCACCCGAGTTCAAGCGCGGGCCGCGCGCGCTGGAAGGCCTGTACCTGCCGGGCAGCACGGTCAGCGTCAGCGGCGCCACGGGCAGCAGCACCAGCACGACCACCAATGTTCAGGTGCCGCTGTCGTCGGTGGCGCAGATCGTCGAGCGGCCGGCGGCGCTGGCGATCAACCACGTTGCGCAGTTCCCGGCCGCCACGGTGTCGTTCAACCTCGCGCCGGGCGCGTCGCTGGGCGCGGCGGTCGATGCCATCAAGGCCGAAGAAGCCAAGCTCGACCTGCCGCCCAGCGTCGAGACCAGTTTTCAAGGTGCGGCCGAGGCCTTCCGCGCGTCGCTCACCAGCACGCTGCTGCTGATCCTCGCCGCGGTGGTCACGATGTACATCGTGCTGGGCGTGCTGTACGAAAGCTACATCCACCCGGTGACGATCTTGTCGACGCTGCCGTCGGCCGGGCTGGGCGCGCTGCTGGCGCTGCTGGTGACGGGGCAGGACCTCGGCGTCGTCGGCATCATCGGCATCGTGCTGTTGATCGGCATCGTCAAGAAGAACGCGATCATGATGATCGACTTCGCGCTCGACGCCGAACGCGAGCAGAAGAAGGCACCGCGCGACGCGATCCACCAGGCCTGCCTGCTGCGCTTCCGGCCGATCCTGATGACGACATTTTCCGCGCTGCTCGGCGCCTTGCCGCTGATGCTCGGCACCGGCGCCGGCCATGAGCTGCGCTACCCACTCGGCGTCACGATGGTCGGCGGCCTGATCGTCAGCCAGCTGTTGACGCTGTTCACCACGCCGGTGATCTACCTCGGCTTCGCGCAGCAGGCACAGCGCCTGCGCGAAAGGCGCGAGCGGCGCGCCGCCGAAC
>DASQOS010000349.1:0-3398 GCA_035644375.1 Rhizobacter sp. | reverse complement strand
CGGTCCAACAGCGCAGGCTGTAATCGATCGCGAAGGTTCATTCGACTCGCCTCTCAGGCTGTTTCCGCCGGCTTGGCCGCGGACAGACGAATCTCGCGCGCTTCCAGCAGCCCGAGCTCGGCACTGCTGGTGGACAACAGCCTCTGTCCCAAGCCCGCAAACTGGTCGGCGCCGATCTCGTTCCATTCGGTGCCGCGTGCCAGCTTCAGCTTGCCATCGGCCTGTTCGCGCGTGCCGGGGTAGCAGGTCGGCACCAGCGCGACCGACTCGCCGCCGTTGGTGAAGGTCAGCTGCACCGGCGCCCAGACCATGTCGCGCAGGTCTTCGGGCGCTTCGACGTTGATGGCCGACAGGGCTTCGAACGGCACCCAGGTGTAGCGGCCGTTCAGCACCACTTCCAGCACCGGGCCGAGGCGAGAATCGGCGTCGGCGATCCAGTCGAAGGCTTCGCCATTCAAGCTGCCTGCGGTGGCGGGTGCCTGGTCGAAGGCCGAAGCCCGAAGATGTTGGGCCTGCGCGGTGTTGCCTTGTGCTTCCTGCGACAGCGCCTCGATCAGCATCGCCACCCATTGCGTCGGCTGGCCGAACACGACTGGTGTGTTCTTGCCGGCGAAGACGGCATGGCGCAGCGTCTCGCACTTGATGGCTTCACGGTAAGCGTTGACCATCGGCAGGCTGCCGGCATCCAACTGGCCGCAGACCTCGAGCTGCGCCATCGCGCGGTCCCACTGGCCCAGCACACACAGCAGCTGGAACAGGAAGACGCGCAGCTTGGCGTCGCCCGGTTTGTCGCGTACCTGTTGCTGCAGCGTTTTCAGCGCTTCGGCCGGGTCGCCTGCGGCCAATAACTCTTCTGGCGTGCTCATGTCGGCAACACTTCGTCTTGAAAGCTGAAGCCCGACCCGCGCTGACCGCTGGTGACCTGCATCTCGTAGTCGACCTGCACCTTGTTGAAACTGAAGGCCACGCGTTCTACCGTGTTGCCCTGCTCGTCGCATTCCAGGTCGACGCCGATCACACGCGCACCGTTCAGCGTGATGGTGAAGAAGTCGCGCTGGCCTTCGCCGGCCTTGCGCATCGACAGCTTGGCCTCCTTCACCTCGTCGTTGGTCACCAGCACGCTCATCAGCGCCGTGGTGGCGCAGTCGATGCGTTTGCAGACCACCAGGCTCTTGTAGGAGCGCCGCCCCGTGGCCTGCGTGGTGCCGATGGCGGAGCTGGCGGCCACGCCCCAGCTCCACGCATCGATGGCGATCGAGTCTTCATGCTCCGGCGCATGGCTCTCGCCTTTCATGGCACCCGCGCGTTTTGACTTCACCGAAAGAAAGATATCCGCCGCGCCCGATGACGACGCCGGTGAGTGTTTCGCCTGAGTGACCATGACGTTCCTTGGTTGAAACCGTTAAAGGCTCAGGGCGCCGTGCCGGCCATGACGTCGGAGAATTCGACCGGCGCGTTGTCCCGAGGAATCGGGCTCGTGCCGTCGGGCGGAAACTCCCACAGCTGGCCTTCCCACTCGCCGAACTCGAAGCGGCCGTTGGCGAGCCCGTTGTAAGTGGAGTACCACTGGATGCGGTCGGCGGCATACACGGTGGCGTTGGTGTGCAGCGCCAAAGCACCCATCAGGTACTTGCCGTCGGCGGTGGTGCCCTGGTTGCCTTGCTCGGTGTTGCCGGCGGCACACGAGTAGACGACGATGCTGTCGACCTTGTTGCGGATGGCCGTCCACAGGCCGACGTTGGTGTGCAACACGTTTTCGCGGCCGAGTTGCAAGCCCATGCCGCCAGCGTCCATGCAGACGTTGGCACTGTTGTTGCTGCCGGCGTAGCCGTGACAGAAGATGAACAAGCTGCCGATGCGGCCGCCGCCACGCGTTGCGGCAGCGATGCTGCCAAAGGCGGATGAAAGCGGTGTGTTGCCATCGACGTTCGCGATGCGCAACGAGGGACGCGCGGGCACGCCGCCATGAAGGCGACGATCACGCAAAGCCATGTAGGTGGCCATGAGACCTCCGAAAAAGAATCACCCGAGACAGTGCGCCAGGCCCGTGGGCACGGCACACCCCTGGGGATGCACCGAACGTGTTCAGTGCATCCCTTGCCAACGAGATGTCGTTAGCGGGTTTCGGTGGTGGCGACGTTCCAGCCGAACTTGATTTCGCCGCCCAGGCCGCCCTTGTCGTCTTGTGGCTTGTAGGCGAACTCGACGTCCTTGTAGGAGCAGCTCACTTGTTCGACGACGTCGCCGCCGGAGCTGCCGCCGGGCTGAACCGAGCTGATGAACACCTCTTTCAGCGTGACCACGAGATAGTCCTTCTGGCCTTCGCCGGCCTTGCGCGCCGTCAGCTTCATGTCCTTGAAGTGCTTGCCGGCGACGCAGTGCTTGGCCAACACGGGCGAAGCCTTGTCGTACAGGTGAACGAAGTGGAAGTCTTGCGGCGTGGCCTTGCCCTTGCCCGAGCCGGTGCCCGAACCTGCGCCGGAAGCCTGGCTCACGCCCCAGCTCCAGGACAGGATCTCGATCTCGCCCTTGTGGTCCTTGTGGGTCGACTCGCCGTCAACGCCGTCGAATTTGATGTGTGAATCGGTGCTCATGATGAAAATCCCTAAAAAGTTGGATGAAGGTGTTCCGCTGGTAGGTCTGCTGGATGGCTAGGCGTGCTCTTGAGTGGCCCGGTCACGGCTGCTTCTGGGATGGCAGCTTAGACACGAGGCGCAGAGACACGGTGAGGCCTTCCAGCTGGTAGTGCGGCCTCAGGAAAAACTTGGACGAGTAGTAGCCGGGGTTGCCGGGAATTTCTTCCACGACGACTTCGGCCGCGGCCAAAGGCTTTTGCGCCTTGGTTGTCTCCGAGGAGTTGGCGGGATCGCCGTCGACGTAATTCATGATCCAGTTGTTGAGCCACTTGGCCATGTCGGCGCGTTCCTTGAACGAACCGACCTTGTCGCGCACGATGCACTTCAGGTAGTGCGCAAAGCGACAGGTGGCAAACAGGTAGGGCAGGCGTGCGGCCAGGTTGGCATTGGCCGTGGCATCGGGATCGTCGTACTCGGCCGGCTTTTGCAGCGACTGCGCACCGATGAAGGCTGCGAAGTCGGAATTCTTGCGGTGGACGAGCGGCATGAAGCCGTTCTTCGCCAGCTCGGCCTCGCGGCGGTCGCTGATGGCGATTTCGGTCGGGCACTTCATGTCCACGCCGCCGTCGTCGGTCGGGAAGGTGTGGGTCGGCAGGCCTTCGACCGAGCCGCCGGATTCGATGCCGCGGATGCGTGAGCACCAGCCATATTGCTTGAAAGAGCGGTTGATGTTGACCGCCATCGCGTACGCCGAGTTGGCCCAGGTGTACTTGGTGTGGTCGGCGTTGGCAGTGTCTTCCTCGAAGTTGAACTCCTCGACCG
>DASQOS010000348.1:0-2658 GCA_035644375.1 Rhizobacter sp. | reverse complement strand
CGCGAGATGGGCGAGGCCGCGGTGACGGCCGCCAGGGCCGTGGGGTATGTGGGTGCCGGTACGGTGGAGTTCATTGCCGAGCCCACGCCCGATGGGGACCTGCGTTTTTACTTCATGGAGATGAACACGCGGCTGCAGGTGGAACATCCGGTGACCGAGGCGATCACCGGGCTCGACCTCGTCGAGTGGCAACTGCGCGTTGCGGCCGGCGAGCCCTTGGCCTTCACGCAGCAAGACGTGTCCTGCCGCGGCCATGCGATCGAGGCGCGCATTTGCGCCGAAAACCCCGAGCAGGGCTTCATGCCGTCCACGGGCAGTTTGCAGATTTTCCGCATGCCAGCAGCGGCCCACTTCGAACGGGCCGAGGTTCGGCTGGACACCGGCGTGTGCGAAGGCGATGCGATCTCCCCGCACTACGACCCGATGATCGCCAAGTTGATCGTCTGGGGTGAAAGCCGCCGCCACGCACTGGCGCGCTTGGCGGCGGCGTTGAGCCAAGTCCACATCGTGGGTCTGCACACCAATGTGGCGTTTTTGCGCCGGGTGGTCGCGAGCCGGTCGTTTGCCGAGGCCGACCTGGACACGGCGTTGATCGAGCGGGAGAAAGCCGCCTTGTTCGATGTGCCGGCCATGTCTGTGGCGTGGGCTGCCGCGGCCTGGGTGGCGCAGGCTTTGCACACCGACCGTTCGCTGGAAACGGCTGACCCCTGGTCGCGGTGCAATGGCTGGCGCTTGCACGGCGCGGCGCACAGGCGCTTCGATTTTCTGTTGCAGGGTGAGCTGCACCGCGCCGTGCTGGAAATCGAGCACCGCGGCGCGATGCGCCTGCTGGTCGGCGAACGGCGCCACACCTTCAGTGCGTCTGTGCAAAGCGGCCATCAGCACGAGGTGGTGCTCGACGGGCACGGCCATTCGCTCGCGCTGTACCGCACGGGGGCCGTGTTGACTGTGTTTGGTGCTGAGGCGGTTGCCACACTTCAGTGTGCGAATTCACCGGGCGTGCAAACAGCATCCAACGCGCCGGGCAGCCTCACGGCACCGATGCCGGGCAAGCTGAGTGCTTACCTGGTGCAGGTTGGGCAAAACGTTCACCAGGGCCAGGCGCTGGCCGTGCTGGAGGCGATGAAGATGGAACACACCGTTGCCGCACCACGCGCTGGGCGGGTCGAGGCATTGCTTTACGCGGCCGGTGACCAGGTGACAGAAGGCGCTGAATTGCTGCGCTTGTCAGCCACGTGCTGAACGGCGTGGACGCTTGCTGCTTCAGCGCATTCGGTGCGTTCAGCGGTTCAACAGGTCGCGACGCGGATCGCGGCGCGAGAACCATCCGCGTGACGGCGGTTCTTGGTGATGGCCTTGAAGCTCCGCGGGCTGCGACACACCGAAGCCGGTGGTGTTGTTGGCCCATGACGCGTCTTGCGGGGCGGTCCCAGGTTCCACCACCATGCGAAGCTTGGTGGTCGCCACGGCCGCTTCTTCATCGAGAGCGACGACGTACCGATGGGCCAGCGCCAGCAACTCAGGCGTGCCCAGGGCCTGGCAGACGAATAGCACTTCACGTGCTTCGTTGGGCTGCTTCAGCATGGCATTCACGTCGATGCCTTCACCCAGGTGGTGCTTCAAGGCATAGTGAATGCGGACAGCGATGCGGAATCGGGCGGCGTTTGACATGGCGATTCAGGTATCTTCACGATTACAAACACTTTCGGCCATCCCTGATGAAGGGGGCCGTGTTTACACCGTGATGCGAGCAAGAGACGAGCCATGTTTCCCAGCCATGTGACCTTGGTCGAAGTCGGTCCGCGAGACGGCCTGCAAAACGAAGCGCAGCCCGTCAGCACGCTGCACAAAGTGGCGTTGGTGCACCAACTGCAAGCCGCTGGCCTGCGCGAAATCGAGGTCACCAGCTTCGTCAGCCCGAAGTGGGTGCCGCAGATGGCAGACAACGCACAGGTGATGGCCGCGTTGCAGCGAACCAGCGGCGTGCGTTATGCGGTGCTCACGCCCAATTTGCAGGGATTCGAAGCGGCGCTGCCGTCGCAGCCGGACGACATCGTGGTGTTTGCCGCGGCCAGTGAAGTCTTCAGCCAACGCAACATCAACTGCAGCATCGAAGAAAGCATGCTGCGCTTTCAACCCGTGGTCGAAGCGGCGCATGCCCATGGCATGCGTGTGCGTGGGGCGATCTCTTGTGCGCTCGGCTGCCCCTACCAGGGCGAGGTAAGCGCCGACGATGTGGAGCGCGTGGTGCGCTTGATGAAAGATCTGGGTGTGGACCACTGCGGCGTGGCCGACACGATCGGCGTCGGCACCACACGGCGGGTGCAGGCCGCGATGGAGCGCGCGCTCAAGCACTACCCGCTGGCCGATGTGAGCGGCCATTTCCACGACACCTACGGACAGGCGCTGGCCAACATCTACGCCTGCCTTGACATGGGCATCCACATTTTCGACAGCAGCGTGGCCGGTCTGGGCGGTTGCCCCTTTGCCCAGGGGGCCACCGGCAACGTCGCCACCGAAGACGTGCTGTTCATGCTCGACGGCATGGGCATCGCGACCGGCATCGACATCGACAAACTGGTCGACGCCGGCGCATTCATCTCCGATGTGTTGGGCCGCCCGCCGGTGTCGCGTGCAGGCAAGGCACTGCTGGCCGGG
>DASQOS010000347.1:0-7829 GCA_035644375.1 Rhizobacter sp. | reverse complement strand
CCGGTCTCGTTGCCAGTAAAGATGTCACGACTCCAACGCAGTCGAACACGACCGGTCACGCGACAGTCGTGGGCAAGACCGCATACGCAACCGCGACGACCTACGGCGGGCAAGCCCTTCTGATCGCTGGAATCATCCCTGTGACGTGATAACTGACGGAGCACGACCGGGCCGATTGTGGTTCTGGGCCCCGCAAACCGATCGTTGCACAAACATTGCTCAACTTGACAGTACCCGGCGCACGGTGCGGACGACCTCGGCGATGAAGGCCGCGTCGTTGATGTGCGCGGGCACGCGCACGACGCGCCGCGCCTCGCTTGGTTCGGTGTGTTGGATGATGGCATCGAACAGCGCGGCGTCGGCTTCGGGCCACCAGAACGCATGGCCTGGCGCGTCGAGCGCCGAAACGCCGCCTTCGGGGATCAGGAAGCACACCGGCCCGCGCATGCGGTTCAGGCGCTGCGCGATCCATTCGCCGATGCGGCGGTTTTCCGTCGGTGTCGTGCGCATCAGCGTCACGTTGTCGTTGTGGATGTGGAGAAGGCGGTCGTCGAATTGCTTCGGCACCGTCTCGCGTGCCCAGAAGTTCACCATGTCGAGCGCGCCGCAGGAGCCGATGTAGGGCAACGGGCGCCGGATCGGCGCGCCGAGCCGATCTTCGCCGGCGCTGAGAACGCCGCCGCATAGCAGGTCGGCGATCTCGGTCGTGGTGAGGTCGACCATCGCCGTGAGGTGGCCGTCGTCGGCGAGCTTTTCGAGGCTCCGGCCGCCCGAGCCAGTGGCGTGGAAGACGAGGCATTCGTACTCGCCTTGCAGCGCATGCGTCACACCCTGCACGCATGGCGTCGTGACCCCGAACATCGACAGGCCGAGCGCCGGCAGCGCGTCGGCTGCTGGCGCTTGCCACGCCCGCACCATACCGGCCATCGCATGTGCCGCGTTGGCCAGCACCTGGCGCGAGATGCGGTTCAAGCCCGAGACATCGACCACCGGGTAGAGCATCGCGATATCGGAACTGCCGACGTAGGGCCGCACGTCGCCCGAGGCGAGCGTGCACACCAGCAGCTTGGGCAAGCCGACTGGCAACGCACGCATCGCCGGGCCGACAAGGGCGGCCGCGCCCGAGCCGCCGGCGCCGATGATCCCGCCGAGGTCGCTGCGCTGGCGCAGAAGAGCAACCAGCGCAGCGGCCATCGCAGCCACCGCGCTACCACGTTCGCCAGTGAACACGGCGCTGGCTCCGGCAGGGTGATGCCCCGCGACCTGCGCGGCGCTCACGTCCGCACCCGGTACGTCATGCTTTGTCGTGGAGACATCGACGGCCATCACCGGCACACCCTGCGCGCGGATTTGATCGCGAATGAACAGCAGCTCCTCGGCCTTGGTGTCGAAGGTGCCGATGACGAACGCGGCTTTCATCGCGCGGCTTCGGCTCATTCGTCTGTCAGCTGCACATCATCGAGCGGCACGACCTTGACTTCGGACGTGCCGATATCGACCGCGAGAGGCATCCGGTGCTGCCTAGAGGTTCAGGCGCGCGTCAGTCCAGCGGCCCTCGGCGCGGCTCGATTCGACCACCGCTTCGATGAACTTCATGCCGCGCGCGCCGTCTTCCACGGTGGGCACGATGCAGGCCAGCGGGTCCGGCGCGCGCCCTTGCCAACGTGCCTGGATCTGCTCGGCCACGTCGCGGTAGATCTGCGCAAAGCCCTCGAGGTAGCCCTCGGGGTGGCCGGCCGGGATACGTGTCGCATGACTTGCGGCGGCACCGCTGCCGGTACCGCCGCGCGTTATCAGCCGGGGTTGTTGGCCCAGGGGCGTGAACCAGAGCTGGTTCGGTGTCTCCTGGCGGAATTCCAGGCCCGCCTTGCTGCCGTAGACGCGCACGCGCAACGCATTCTCGTTGCCCGGCGCGACCTGGCTGGACCACAGCATGCCGCGCGCGCCATTCGTGTAGCGCAGCATCACGTGCGCGTTGTCGTCCAGGCGCCGGCCAGCGACGAAGCTCGTCAGGTCGGCACTGACGGCCGCCAGTTCGAGGCCAGAGATGAAGCGCGCCAAGTGCTCGGCATGCGTGCCGATGTCGCCGAGCGAGCCTCCGGCACCGGCCTGCGCCGGGTCGACGCGCCATGCGGCCTGCTTGTGGCCACTCGACTCAAGGTCGGTGCTGAGCCAGTCCTGCGCGTACTCGGCGTGCACGACGCGAATCTCGCCGAGCTCGCCGGCCGCCACCATCTCGCGTGCCTGCCGCACCATCGGGTAGCCGCTGTAGTTGTGCGTGAGCGCGAACAGGCGGCCGCTCCGGCGCACCCGCTGCACCAGCTCGAGCGCCTCGGCCAGCGTGGTGGTAAGCGGCTTGTCGCAGATCACGTCGATGCCGGCGTCCAGGAATGCCGTGGCGATGCGACCGTGCAGATGGTTCGGCGTGACGATGGCGACGGCGTCGATGCCGTCACCGCGGGCCGCTTCCTTTTTCGCCATGTCGCGGTAGTCGGCGTAGCTGCGCTCGGCGGCTATGTGCAGCTCGGCTGCGCTTGCTGCCGCACGCGCGGGGTCGGACGACAAGGCACCCGCGATCAGCTCGTAGCGATCGTCCAGCCGCGCCGCTATGCGGTGCACGCCGCCGATGAACGCGCCCTGGCCCCCGCCCACCATGCCCAGGCGGATGCGGCGCGGCACGGCATCCGTCTTTGCTCCTTCGATCGCCATGGCACCCTCTTCAGCCGATGCCCAGCATCCTCTTGTTCGCGGCCGTGTTCACGCCGCCGCCGGCAAAGTCGTCGAACGCGCGCTCGGCCACGCGGATGATGTGGTCGGCGATGAACGTCGCACCTTCGCGCGCGCCGTCTTCCGGGTGCTTGATGCAGCACTCCCATTCCAGCACGGCCCAGCCGGGGTAGTCGTAGGCCGCCATCTTCGAGAAGATCGCGGAGAAGTCGACCTGCCCGTCTCCGAGCGAACGGAACCGGCCCGCGCGCTTGAGCCAGGGCTGGAAGCCGCCGTACACGCCTTGTTTGCCGGTCGGGTTGAACTCGGCATCCTTCACGTGGAAGATCTTGATGCGGTCGTGGTAGTAGTCGATGTAGTCCAGGTAGTTCAGTTGCTGCAGCACGAAGTGGCTCGGGTCGTAGAGCAGGCAGGCGCGCTTGTGGTTGCCGACGCGATCGAGAAACATCTCGTAGGTCTCGCCGTCGTGCAGGTCTTCGCCCGGGTGGATCTCGTAGCAGACGTCCACGCCGGCACCATCGAATGCGTCGAGGATCGGGCGCCAACGCTTCGCGAGCTCATCGAAGGCCTCTTCGATCAGACCGGCCGGGCGCGGCGGCCACGAGTAGAGATAGGGCCACGCCAGCGCACCCGAGAACGACGCATGTGCCGTCAGGCCCAGATTCGCAGACGCCTTGGCCGCGTACAGCAACTGCTGCACGGCCCACTTCTGGCGTGCGGCCGGATTGCCGCGCACCTCGGGCGCCGCGAAGCCGTCGAAGCCGGCGTCGTAGGCCGGGTGCACGGCCACGAGCTGGCCTTGCAGGTGGGTCGAGAGCTCGGTGATCGAAAGCCCGTGCCGCGCCAGCGTGCCCTTCACTTCCTCGCAATAGGTCCTGCTTTCGGCGGCTTTCTTCAGGTCGAACAACCGGCCATCCCAGCTCGGCACCTGGACACCTTTGAAGCCCAGGCCGGAGGCCCACTTCGCAATCGAATCGAGCGTGTTGAACGGCGCCGTGTCGCCTGCGAACTGCGCCAGAAAAATGGCGGGCCCCTTGATCGTCCTCATGTGCTGTCTCCTGTGGAAAACCCGCCTCGCTACACCCGCGGCGCGCGCAGATTCGGCGCCGATGATGCGTCTGAAAAAAAGCGAAGTCAACATCTGGTCTGACCAGTTGACACGCGATTTTGAATCTTCTACTCTGCACTGGTCAGACCAGATATCGGTCTGAAAAACGACGATGCCGACACAAGCATCCGCGCTGTCCAGCGCAGACGGGGAGACAACATGCTGAAGACTCTTTCAAAGGTCGTTGCGGCGGCTGTGCTGCTGACGTTCGCCCAACTGGGCCAGGCCCAGCAGAAGCTCACGATCCTGTGGGCGGAGTGGGACCCGGCCAACTACCTGCAAGAACTGGTAAAGGACTACGAGAAGGCAACCGGCGTCAAGGTGGTGGTGGAAACCACGCCCTGGCCCGACTTCGAAACCAAGGCCTTCAAGGAATTCACGGCCAAGGGCTCCGCCTATGACCTGGTCGTCGGCGACTCCCAATGGTTGGGCGCAGGCTCGACCGGTGGCCACTATGTGGAGCTGACCGCCTTCTTCAAGAAGCACAAGGTCGCAGAAACGATGGCGCCAGCCACCGTCGCCGGCTACGCGGAGTATCCGGGCAAGAGCGGCAAGTACTGGGCCGTCCCGCTTGAAGGCGACGCCACGGGCATGTCCTATCGCAAGGACTGGTTCGAAGACCCGAAGGAAAAAGCCGCCTTCAAGGCCAAATACGGCTACGAGCTCGACGTGCCCAAGACCTGGAAGGAGCTCGGAGACATCGCCGAATTCTTCTATCGTCCAAAGGAGAAGCGGTACGGAATCTCGGTCTATACCGACAACAGCTACGACGCGCTCGCGATGGGCGTCGAGAACGCGATCTTCAGCTTCGGCGGTGACCTTGGCGACTATGCAACCTACAAGGTCGACGGCATCGTCAACTCGCCGCAGAACATCGAGGCGTTGAAGTTCTACAAGCGGCTCTACGGCTACACGCCGCCCGACTGGGGCAAGACCTTCTTCCAGGAGGGCAACCAGGCGATCACGGAAAACCTGGCGGCGATGAGCATGAACTTCTTCGCCTTCTTCCCGGCGCTCGCCAACGAGAAGACCAACAAGAACGCCAAGGTCACCGGCTACTTCGCGATGCCCAAGGGTCCGACCGGCAAGCAGTTCGCGGCGCTCGGCGGCCAGGGCATTTCCGTCATCACCTACTCGAAGAACAAGGAAGCTTCGATGAAGTTCCTCGAGTGGTTCATCCGCGAGGACGTGCAAAAGCGCTGGGCCGATCTCGGTGGCTACACCTGCAACGCAGCGATCCTGAAGTCGGATGCGTTCCGCAAGGCGACGCCGTACAACGAGGCTTTTTACCAGTCGATGTTCATGGTGAAGGACTTCTGGGCGGTTCCTGAATACGCCGAACTGCTGACGGCGGCCAACAAGCGCTGGCACCCGTTCGTCGTCGGCGGCAAGGGAACGGCCGAAGATGCGCAGAACGGTCTCGCGAAGGACTGGACGGCGATCTTCAAGAAGTACAAGCGCTACAAGTAGCCGCCACGGCGTCCGCGAACAGGCCGCGCCCCCGACGGGCGTGGCCACTTCGCCCCGCGCTTTAGTCGACATCGCGCCGCGCTGGCGCTTCGCGCGCCTCGCGCCAACCACGTCCTGATCTCGTATGGCACATCCCGTTGCTGCTGGCCCCGCATCGCCTCGTCGCGGCATGAGCGACCTGGCGATCCGCAATTGGTTCATCATCCCCACGATCGTCTTCCTGATCGTCTTCAACATCTTTCCGCTGCTGTACTCGCTCGGATATTCGTTTACCGACTACCGGGCGTCGATGAACGACCCGGTCAATCTCGTCGGCCTGGAGAACTACAGGGAACTGCTCGCCGACGAAGCGATCTGGAACAACTTCACGATCACCGCCAAGTACGTGGTCATGTCGGTGGCAGGCCAGGTTGTCGTCGGCTTTGGCGCGGCGCTCCTGCTTAACCGCGCGATCCCTGCCAAGGGTGTGCTGACCACGCTGATGATGCTGCCGATGATGATGTGCATGGCCGTCGTCGGCTTGTTCTGGCAGCTGCTCTACAGCCCGTCGTGGGGCATCATCAACTACGTGTTCGGCACCGAGGGCAAGGTCTGGCTCTCCGACCCCGACGTCGCGTTGATGGCAATCGCGATCACCGACATCTGGATGTGGTCGCCGTTCGTGATGCTGCTCTCGCTGGCTGGCTTGTCGGCCATCCCGCCTTCGCTGTACGAGGCGGCGGCGATCGACCGCGCGTCGCGCTGGTTCGTGTTCTCGCACATCACGCTGCCGCTGGTGTCGCCGCTGCTGCTGATCGCGGTGATCTTTCGCACGATGGAGGCGTTCAAGACCTTCGACATCGCGTACGTGATGGCGAGCATGGACGAGACCGAGCTCGCCGCGATCCGGCTCTACAAGATGGCGTTCCAGGAGTGGCAGACGGGCCGCTCATGCGCGCTCGCTTACCTGATGCTGCTCGCGGTGCTCGCGATCACGAATGTGTACGTGAAGTACCTCAACCGGCTCAAGGAGCGATAGCGATGGAGCGCCCGCACGTCGCGTCGCTCCCGTCCCCCTTGTTAGCGCCGTCCGCCTGCGGGACGGCCGGGCGGAGAGCCTGATGGCCGTCGTTCAATCAAATGCCTCGCGCTGGTGGAACCGCGCTGCGATCGCGCTCGCGCTTGCCATGCTTGTCGCCAGCATGATCCCTCTGTATTGGATCGCCTCGACCGCGTTCAAACCGCGATCGGTGGCAACGACAGTGCCGCCGACGGTCTTCTTCACCCCGGAGATCACGCCGTTCGTCAAGCTCTTCACTGCTCGCGTCCAGCAGCGCGGCGAGCGCGACGAAGCCGTGTACGCCAAAGCGCCGTGGTGGGAGAAGCTCGTCATGGACGGTGGCGACCGGTTCATCAAGGACCAGCACGGCAACATCGAAAGTTCCGGTTACGTCGCTCGTTTCGTCAACAGCATCGTGATCGCAGTGACGAGCACTTTGCTCGCGGTTGTGCTGGGCACGGTAAGCGCCTATGGCTTCTCGCGCTTCAAGATGCCGGGCGAAGACGACTGGCTGTTCTTCATCCTGTCCACCCGCATGCTGCCGCCGGTGGTGGTGGCGATCCCGATGTTCCTGATGTACCGCGTCGTCGGCCTGGTGGACACACATGCGGGGCTGATCATCTTGTACACGGCGTTCAACCTGTCGTTCTCGGTCTGGCTGATGAAGGGTTTCATCGACGAGATCCCCAAGGAATACGAAGAGGCTGCGCTCGTCGATGGCTACACGCGCCTGGAAGCATTCTTCAAGATCGTGCTGCCGCAGGCAACGACAGGCATGGCCGCGACGGCCGTGTTCTGCTTCATCACGGCATGGAACGAATACGCCTTCGCGCTGATGATGACGAACAGGCACGCGCAGACGGTGCCGCCCTACATCCCTTCGCAGCTCGGCTCGGGGCTGACCGACTGGACCGTCATAGCCGCGGGCAGCCTGCTGTTCCTGATCCCGGTGTCGATCTTCACCTTCCTGCTGCGCAAGCACCTGCTGCGCGGCGTGACCTTCGGTGCGATCAGAAAGTAGCCCGCGCCATGCTCGCCAGGTACGCCCGTCAACTCGAGTCCGCCAGCATGGCGCTGATGATCTTCGGCATCGTCGCGTTGTGCCAGCCGTGGGTCGAGGAGCTGCACCGCTACAGCATCCTGCTGATCATCCTCGGCCTGCTGGCCTTCAATGTGTTCTCGCGCATCAAGCCGGCGCCTGCTGCCGGGCCGGCGGAGGACCACTGACGTGGCCGACATCCAGATCATCGACGCCGAGAAGCACTTCGGCGCCAACCACGTCATTCGCAAGCTCAACCTGCAGATCCGGCACGGCGAGTTCGTCGTGCTGCTCGGGCCCTCGGGCTGTGGCAAGACAACGACGCTGCGTGCGCTCGCCGGACTCGAGAGCATCGATTCGGGCGAGATCCGCATCGGCGGGCGGCGCGTCGACCACCTCCCGCCTCAGGAGCGCGACACCGCCTTCGTGTTCCAGCAATATTCGCT